>NZ_JBJTDY010000042.1:0-9242 GCF_046092605.1 Rhabdaerophilum sp.
TTCGAGCGTCAGCTTGCGGCCGGCCCAGGTGATGGTCTTGCGTTGAATATCGAACATGTCTTGTCCTGTCGTGGCCGCGCCGGACCCTCCGGGCGGCATAGCGGGTTATGCGCAAAACGGCCGAGGCGATGGGGATCGCCCGGCATGGCACTCGCGTGACGCGCGAGGCGCGCCCGAACCCATGGGCAAGACGGCGGGGGACTCCGGCGATCCGGCCTTGCTGGCCAGCGAAGCCCCCGGCGATCCTGCCATGGACACGTCGGGTTTCGCGCAATACGTCGAACGGGGCGGACCATTCCGTCCCGTTCGGAAGAAAGAGGCGGGGGCGGAAGGCCCACACCCCCTTCGAAGTTCAGCGGCGGATGCCCAGCCGCTGGATGAGAGCCTGATAACGGCCCTCGTCCTTCCTCTTCAGGTAATCGAGCAGCGAACGGCGCTGGGAAACCATCTGCAGAAGCCCGCGACGCGAATGATTGTCCTTCTTGTGCGCCTTGAAGTGCTCTGTGAGATTCACGATGCGCTCCGAGAGGATCGCAACCTGCACTTCCGGCGAACCGGTATCGCCCGACTTCGTGGCGAAATCCGAGATGATCTGAGCCTTGCGCTCGGCAGTCACCGACATCGAAACCTCCTGAGGTTGGAAACGGAGCCAGGCCGGGATGTCGTCCAGCGAGGCTGAGAAAGCGCGAGGACATGGCCCCTGACGCGGGTTGGCGATATACAAGCCTTTGGAAGAAAAGGCCAGCCTATTCTCGCTTGGGCCTCAGCCCGCGAACTGGAACACGCGATGCGGCCGTAACTCCGCGCCCTGCATGTCGCCGATGGCGACGAGATCGGGGCCCGAGAACACCGTCACATGGCCTTCCAACACCGGCGCGTCGCGCCCGCGCAGGATGATGCCCTGCCCGCGGCGCAGGCGCGCGGCGTCCCCGCCCGTGACGGTGACGCTCGGCAGTTCATCGAGGCCCCTCTCGACCGGCGCGATGAGCCCGGCGAGATGCGCCTCGCGCTCGGACGGATCGGCGATTTCGCGGGTGAGATCCTCGGCAGAGACGAAGATATCCTCGACAAACGGGCCGACGCGCGTGCGGCGCAAAGCCGTCACATGGCCGTAGCAGCCGAGCGCGCGGCCGAGATCGCGTGCGATGGCGCGCACATAGGTGCCCTTGCCGCATTCGGCTTCGAGCACCGTGGCCCGATCGTCATGGCTGATGATGCCCAGCCGGTCGATTTCCACTTCGCGCGCCTCGAGCGCGACTGTCTCGCCTTCGCGTGCGAGATCATAGGCGCGCTCGCCATCGATCTTGATCGCCGAGAATTGCGGCGGCACCTGCTGGATGACACCCGTGAAGCGCGGCAGCAGGGCCTCCACCTCGGCGCGGCTCGGGCGCTTGTCGGAGGTCTTCGTCGCGGTGCCTTCTGTGTCGTCGGTGGTGGTTTCGGTGCCCCAGGTCACCTCGAACCGATAGGCCTTCTCGCCATCCATCACGTAAGGCACGGTTTTCGTGGCCTCGCCCAGCGCGATCGGCAGGCAGCCGGAGGCCAGCGGATCGAGCGTGCCGGCATGGCCCGCCTTCTTGGCCCGGAAGACGCGCTTGACGATGGCGACGGCATGCGTCGATGTCATCCCGACCGGCTTGTCGAGGATCAGCCAGCCATGGACATCGCGCTTTTTCGGGCGCGGCTGGCCGTTGTCTTTCGGGCTATTCATCATTCTCGTCCGTTTCGGAGCCGCGCCTGGACGCGAGATCGCGCTTCACGCGCAGGTCATTTTCCTTAAGGTCGCGCTTCACGCGCTCTTCTGCGAAGATCTTCTCGATGCGCGCGGCTTCGTCGTAGCGGTCATCGATGCGGAAACGCAGGTCCGGCGCGAATTTCATGCCGCGCAGCCGCCGCGAGACCGCACCACGCAGGGCCTTCGCGTTGCGATTGAGCGCGGCAATCGCCTCCTTCTCACCCTTGCCGCCCAGCGGCATGATGAGCGCGGTCGCGAGCTTCAGATCCGGCGACATCCTGACCTCGAGCACCGAGATGATGAAGCCATCGAGCGCAGGGTCCGGCGCCTCGCCGCGCGCCAGCGCATCGGAAAGCGCATGGCGCACCTGTTCGCCCACGCGAAGCTGACGCTGGGAAGGGCCCTTGGAGGGCTGGGTGGGACGCATGTGCTTACGCCTTTTTCCGGCTGTGGTGCCAAACCCAGAAGCAAAGCGCCGATACCACGAAGATTACCGCCGGCCCTTCGATGCCGCCTGTAGGGCTAGTGGTCACACAGCCCTCGCTGATCGCCGCAAGTGTGACCCGTTCTCCAGAATTTATCAGGTGGAGCTCATAAATGCCGAGCGCAACCGACAACCCAGCCAGGAAGGCGCAGAGAATTGCAAAAAACAGAGCCATCGATCTTTTTGCGCGCCGGAACCGAACGACCACGGCTGCCGCAATCGAGCTCATCAGTAGGAGTGCAACCACGGGCGCCTTCAGAACGTGAAACCCGCCAAAAGGTACGGTCGACACAGGACCATCCGCGCGCGTCCAATGCTCGCCCACAACCTTATCGCATACCTCGGCAATTGCAGTCGGCATGCTATTGATCAGAAAAAGAAGGATCTGCAACGCCACTAAAGCGTGCTCGCCCACGCGAAGCTGACGCTGGGAAGGGCCCTTGAGGGGCTGGGTGGGGCGCATGGAACAATCCTTCAAAGCGGGTGGCGGGGTTTGGACCCGCGGACCCGGCTGATGTCGTCAGCAAGCGGGGCATATGCCGAAAGCCTTTGCAGCAGGACTTTCGGTATTCCAAACAGAAATTTCCGGTCTACCAACGAGGAAATTTCTGTTTCGGCGGTCGAATGCGGAAGCATCCTTGGCCGCCGGTGTTAAAGACTCCGCTTGATCTCCTCGGTGCGGAAGCACTCGATGACGTCGCCGGCGCGCATGTCTTCGTAATTGGTGAAGGCCATGCCGCATTCCTGCCCGACCTGGACTTCCTTCACCTCGTCCTTGAAGCGCTTCAGCGTCTTCAGCGTGCCCTCGTGGATCACGACATTGTCGCGGATCAGGCGAACGCCCATGCCGCGCTCGACCTTGCCATCGGTGACCAGGCAGCCCGCGATGTTGCCGACCTTCGTGATGTTGAAGACCTGCTTGATCTCGGCATTGCCCATCATGGTCTCGCGGACCGTCGGCGCGAGCAGGCCCGACATGGCCTGTTTCACGTCATCCACGAGGTCATAGATGATCGAGTAGTAGCGGATCTCGACGCCCGCGCGCTCGGCAGCCTCGCGGGCCTCCTTGTGGGCACGCACGTTGAACGCCACCACCACGGCACCGGTGGCCTGAGCCAGCGTGATATCCGACTCCGTGACGCCGCCAACGGCGGTGTGGAGCACGCGGGCCCGCACCTCGTCGTTGCCGAGCTTTTCGACCGAGGCGGCGATCGCTTCCACCGAACCCTGCACGTCGCCCTTGATGACGAGGGGGAATTCCTTCTTCCCCGCGCCATCCTTGGCGGCCTTCATGAGTTCCACCAGGCTCCGGCCGGTGCCACCGCCGCGTGCTGCTGCCTTGTCGCGCTTCAGGCGCTCGCGATATTCGGTGATCTCGCGGGCGCGCGCTTCGTTCTCGACCACCGCGAGGCGGTCACCAGCTTCCGGCGCGCCGTTGAAGCCAAGCACCTCCACCGGAACCGACGGACCGGCTGAAGTGACCTGCTCGCCCTGGTCGTTGACCAATGCGCGCACACGACCCCAATCCGAACCGGCGACCACGATATCGCCCTGTTTCAGCGTGCCGCGCTCGATGAGCACGGTCGCAACCGGACCGCGGCCGCGATCGAGCTTCGCCTCGATGACCGTGCCTTCGGCGGCACGCTCTGGATTGGCCTTGAGATCGAGCACTTCGGCCTGCAGCTGGATGGTCTCGAGCAGCTTTTCGAGATTGGTTCCGGCCTTGGCCGAAACCTCGATCTCGAGCGTTTCGCCGCCCATGCTTTCCACCTGCACATCGTGCTGGAGCAGCTCGGTGCGCACGCGCTCGGGCTTGGCTTCCGGCTTGTCGATCTTGTTGATCGCCACGATCATCGGCACCTTCGCCGCCTTGGCGTGGTTGATGGCCTCGATCGTCTGCGGCATCACGCCGTCATCCGCCGCCACCACCAGCACCACGATATCCGTGACACGGGCGCCGCGGGCGCGCATCGCCGTGAAGGCCGCATGGCCCGGCGTGTCGATGAAGGTGATCTTGCCGCCGAGCGGGCTCGTGACCTGATAGGCGCCGATATGCTGGGTGATGCCGCCGGCCTCGCCCTTCACCACGTTGGTCTTGCGGATCGCGTCCAGCAGCGAGGTCTTGCCGTGGTCGACATGGCCCATGATGGTGACAACCGGCGGTCGGGAGACCTGATCCCCCGTCTCGTCGGCCTCGCCGAAGAGGCCTTCTTCCACATCCGCATCCGAGACACGCTTCACCGTGTGGCCCATCTCCTCCGCCACGAGCTGCGCGGTATCCGCGTCGATCGTGTCGGTGATCTTGTGCATCTGGCCCATCTTCATGAGGAGGCGGATCACATCCACGCCGCGCTCCGACATGCGGTTCGCGAGTTCCTGGATGGTGATCGTCTCGGGCAGAACGACCTCGCGCACGATCTTCTCGCGCGATTCATGGTTCTGATGGCCCTTCATGCGCTGCACGCGGCGCTTGAACGCCGCCACGGAACGCTGGCGCTCATCCTCATCCGAGGTGACGGACGAAATGGTGAGGCGGCCACGCGCCTTTTCC
Organism: Rhabdaerophilum sp.; assembly: GCF_046092605.1. Classification (NCBI taxonomy): domain Bacteria; kingdom Pseudomonadati; phylum Pseudomonadota; class Alphaproteobacteria; order Hyphomicrobiales; family Rhabdaerophilaceae; genus Rhabdaerophilum; species Rhabdaerophilum sp. The sequence goes on from NZ_JBJTDY010000042.1 coordinate 4,771, forward strand.
ATGCCGGGCTTCGGCTTCTCGGCCCGACCCGGGGCCGGGAGCTTCACATTCGCCTTGCGGGGCGCATCCTCGTCGTCGAAATCGGCCGGCTTGCGCGGGGGCACCGCACCGGGCTGGCGCTGCGGACGAATGTCGCCGAATTCCGGGCTGACCGCCGGAGGGGCGCCGCCGCCGAGACGCGGACCACCCGGACCACGGGCCGAGAGCCCGCCAGCCGGCGCCTGGCCGGGCCTCGGTCCGAAGCCGAGGCGCACCGTGCCCTGCGGACGATCCCCATCGCGGCGGGGTGCACCCTCGCCGCGCGGGCCATCAAAGCGGCGTGGCGCAGCACCCTCGCGGCTGAAACCACCGCCTTCGCCACGAGGCCGGAAACCCCCACCTTCACGCGGGGCGCCCCCTTCGCCACGAGGCCGGAAGCCACCCCCTTCACGCGGGGCACCCCCTTCACGCGGGCGGAACCCGCCTTCGCGCGGAGCACCGCGATCCCCGCCCTCGCGACGCGGCGCGCCAGCTTCGCCGGAGCGGTTGAAATTGTTGCCGTCGAGCCGCGGCGGACGCTGGCCGAAATCGCGCTGGGGCGCATCATGACGCGGGCGATCCGATTGCGATGGCGCGGGGCGCTGCATCTGCGGCGCAGGCGCGGCCGCCACGGGCTGGGCAGGAGCCGGTGCCGGCGCGACAGTAGCTGACGCGACAGGGGCAGGCTGAGACTGGGCGCGCGGCGCTTCCGGCGCGGGGGATGGTGCGGCGGCGGCGGCCTTCTGGGCAGCGGCTTCCTGCTCGCGACGGCGCGCCTCAGCGGCGGCGCGCTCCTCGCGTTCACGGCGCTCCTGTTCCTGGCGACGGCGTTCTTCCTCCTCGCGGCGGCGGGCCTCCGCGAGAACCTGGGCGCGGCGATCGGCCTCGGCATTGGTGAGGTTGTGATGGGTCTCCGGGGCGCGGGGCGCCGGCGCTTCCGGCACGGGCGGGCGCGGCGGCGGCGGAACCGGCTGGGCCTTGGTTTCGGTGAAAACAGGCCTTCCGGGGCGCGCCTCGACCGGGCCGGGACGGCGCTTCACCGTCTCGACGACGACCGCATTGGTGCGGCCATGCGAGAAACTCTGCTTGACGATGCCCGTCTCGATCGGACGCTTCAGCGAAAGGGTCTTGCCCCCGCCGACCGTCAGCTTCTTGTCGCCCGTGTCGTTATTGTCCGCCATTCGCTTTCCGTCGTCCTCATAACCCGTTCCCGTCAGCCCGGCCGCGCGACCCTCGCACGAACCGGACCCGTGATCCCCGCGCGGCCCCATGCCGCCCTGACCACGTCCAAAAGGACCCGCCACGGAGTCCGCATCCGATCCGGGATCGGAAAGGTGCGTTCCGCGTCAGGATCGTGAAAAATCCAACGCCTCGGCAGGCACGGCGTCCGGGGCGGAGCCGCCCGGGGCAGCCGGGTCGCCAACCCGGAATTCATCCAGTCGCAGCGCGCGGGCCAGAAAGGCCGAACTCGCTTCCTGCGACCTGAGCGCGGCATGTATCACATGTTGACGCCCCAAGGACAGCGCTAATTCATCGGCAGCAAAGCCTTGAACCACTGGCGGATCAGCCCGGTCCGCCCCACGACCGCGCAGATATCCCTGCAAGCGCCGCCTTTCAGCCAGCGAGCCGTCCCATGCCTGCACCAGCACGGCAATCGCGCCCTTCATGCCCTCGATCTTGTCGAAACCGGTCACGACCGCGCCGGCCTTGTTCGCGATCGCGAGCATCTGCAGCGCATCCTGCTTCAGGAGCCGCTCCACCTGTTCCGCAAGATGGGCCGGGCAGGTCACCCCAACCTTCAGCGCGCGGGCGAAGACCTTGCGGCGCATGGCCTGCTCGAGCGTCGCGCGGCTGTTCGAGACCCAGACCCCGCGCCCCGGAAGCTTGCTCCGGATATCCGGCACCACGCTTCCATCCGGGCCCGCCACGAAGCGGATAAGCTCCGCCACCGGGCGAACCACACGCGTCACCGCGCACATCCGCATCGTGGCGGCGCGATCCGCGCTCAATGTTTCGGCAGGAGGAATATCGGGTTCGGTCACGCCGTTTCCTGGGCCTCCTCGGCCAATTCATCCGCGGCCTCGACCCAGCCGGCCGCCACGCGCGCCGCCATGATGATCGCTTCGGCCTCGTCGCGGCTCACGCCGAGATCGGAGAGGAAACCGGGCTCGCGCACGGTTTCGCCACCCTTCTTCTCTGTCCAGCCGACGAGATCATCGGTCGCGCATCCCGCGAGATCCTCGAGGGACTTCACGTCGTTCTCGCCGAAGGCCACGAGCATCGCCGAGGTAACGCCCGGAACGGTGCCGAGCTCATCCTCGACACCGAGTTCCTTGCGCCGGGCCTGCCGGGCCGCTTCCTGCTCTGCGAGGAAGGTCTGCGCGCGGCGCTGCAGTTCGTCCGCCGTGTCCTCGTCGAAGCCCTCGATGTTCAACACATCCGAGCGATCGACATAGGCGATTTCCTCGATGGTCGCGAAGCCTTCGGAGGCGAGAAGCTGGCCAACCATTTCGTCCACATTGAGCGCCTCGCAGAAAAGTTTCGAGCGCTCGAGGAATTCCTTCTGGCGACGCTCGCTCTCCTCGGCTTCCGTAAGGATGTCGATGGACCAGCCGGTGAGCTGGGAGGCGAGGCGCACGTTCTGGCCACGACGCCCGATGGCGAGCGAGAGCTGGTCATCCGGGACGACAACTTCAATCCGCTCGCTCTCCTCGTCGAGCACGACCTTCGCCACTTCCGCCGGCTGCAACGCGTTCACGATGAAGGTCGCCACATTGTCGGACCACGGGATGATGTCGACGCGCTCGCCCTGGAGCTCCTGCACCACGGCCTGAACGCGCGAACCGCGCATACCCACGCAGGCGCCGACGGGATCGATGGAGCTGTCGCGGGAAATGACCGCGATCTTCGCGCGCGAGCCGGGATCACGCGCCACGGCCTTGATCTCGATGATGCCATCGTAGATTTCCGGCACTTCCTGCCCGAAGAGGCGGGCCATGAACATGGGATGCGTGCGGGAGAGGAAGATCTGCGGACCGCGCGCCTCGCGGCGAACATCATAGAGATAGGCCCGAATGCGATCGCCCGGACGGAAGACCTCGCGGGGGATCAGCTCGTCGCGGCGGATGATGCCTTCGCCCTTGCCGAGATCAATGATGACATTTCCATATTCCACGCGCTTCACGACACCGTTGAGGATATCGCCCACGCGATCCTTGAACTCGTCGAACTGCTTGTCGCGCTCGGCCTCGCGCACCTTCTGCACGATGACCTGCTTGGCGCTCTGCGCGGAGATGCGGCCGAAATCGACGGGCGGCAGCGTGTCCGCGAAGATCGAGCCGATCTCGGCAGCGGGGTCGCGGCGCTTGGCGGTGGCGAGGTCGATCTCGCGCGAGGGATTCTCGACGTTATCGACCACATGCATCAGCCGGGTCAGGCGGATTTCGCCGGTCTTCGGGCTGATCTCGGCCTTGATGTCGGTTTCGGCGCCATAACGCTGCCGCGCGGCGCGCGCATAGGCATCTTCCAGCGCGCCGAGCACGATCGAGCGGTCGATCAGCTTCTCGCGGGCGACCGCATCGGCGATCTGGAGAAGCTCCAGCCGGTTTGCGGAAATGACCATGGGTTCCTCCTGAAAGATGTCGTGTTTAACGTCTCTGTCTTGTCGCCTGATTTGTCCAAAAACCGGTGTCCACTTTTTGGATCAGGCTCTAGCGCGACCGCTTCGGGTTGCGGGGATCGGGTTTGGGCCGCTGCTTCTGCGGGCGCGGGCCCGGGCGGTAGCGGTTGGGTTTTTCGGCTTGTTCGCTCGCCTCGTCCGCATCCTCGCCTTCGAGCGAGCGCAGGGCGAGCTTCGTGCGATAGAGCGATTCCGCGATGACCTCGTCCGTCAGCACGAGACGGGCCTCGCCGATCTCGCGGATGGGAATGAGCGCGAATTTCGGGCTGTCCTCCAGCGCGTCCGGCAGGCCGATGCGAAGCGTTTCGCCCTCGACGCCTTCGAGCGGGCCGCGGAAGCGCTTCCGGCCGTTCAGCATCATCGCCATCTCGACCTTGGCCTCGAAGCCCGTCCAGCGCGCGAAATCGGAAATGCGCACCAGCGGCCGATCGATGCCCGGCGATGATACTTCGAGGTTGTAGGCGCCTTGCACCGGCTCCTCGACATCGAGCAGCGGGGAGAGCGCCTTGCTCGTCGCCTCGCAATCCTCGACCGTGAAGGAGCCATCCGGGCGCTCGGCCATGATCTGCACGGTGCAGCCATTCTGCGGGGTAATCTTCACCCGCACGAGGCGATAGCCCAGGCTCTTCACGATCGGCTCCACCAGGCGGGCCACGCGCTGAGCCGGGCCGCTCTCATGGATGAGACGCGGTTCGTCGAGATCAGCTTCAATCATGGGCGGGAGGGGCTGGGTCGTTTCGGTCATCGGGCTTCGGGTTGTTGAACCTCGTCATGC
>NZ_JBJTDY010000043.1:0-14154 GCF_046092605.1 Rhabdaerophilum sp.
GGCCGCCGGCGGTCTCGCCGCCGCGCTCTCCACGGCGGATGGCCTGCTGCTCGCGCTCGCCAACGCGCTGTCGCATGACATCTACTACAAGATGATCAACCCGAACGCGCCGACCAAGCAGCGCCTCGTCATCAGCCGCGCGCTGCTGGTGGTGGTCGCGGTGCTGGCGGCCTGGACTGCCTCGACGCGGCCAACGGACATCGTCGCGATGGTGGCCTGGGCGTTCAGCCTTGCGGCCGGTGGCCTCTTCCCTGCCCTCGTCCTGGGTGTGTGGTGGAAGCGGACGACCAAGCAGGGTGCGATTGCTGGCATGCTCGCGGGCTTTTTCGTGACGTTGTTCTACCTCGTCATCACCCGCTACTGGCCGCATGTCGGTGTCGAGTATTTCGGCATGGTGTCGAACCTCAACCCGGTCACGGGCGCTCCGCTCATCTCGGCGGATGCCATGAAGGCGGCGCTCTCGAACCCGGCGCTGCTCGATGGGCCGGTTGCGGCAACGCATCCGCTCCAGAGCCGCGTGGGCTGGTTCAACATCAACAACATCTCCTCGGCTGCCTTCGGTCTGCCCGTCGGCTTCCTCGTGATGGTTGTGGTGTCGCTGATGACGCCGGCCCCGTCGAAGGAACTCCAGCAGTTCATCGACGATTGCCGCCGTCCGAAGGGCAAGACCCTGATGGAAGAGAAGAGCGGCCTCGTGGCGGCGCACTGACGCCATCGGAGAAGCAAAAAATCGGGGCGGGGGAGCGATCTCCCGCCCCTTTTCTTCACCCCGCAACACCCCATAACTGGCTCCAGGCGGCGCCCTTGCCGCATGATGACGAGGTTTCGCGCATGTCCGCCAATGCCGCGTTCTGGCTCTATAACGGGCCGAACATGCTGCTCTCGATCCTGCTCTACACGCTGCTGGGACGATACCTGCTCTCGCTCGTTTTCCGGCCGCAGAGCGAACTCGTGATCTGGCGCGTCTTCTGCCAGGTGACGGACCCGGTTCTCCACGCCGTGCAGGCCATCACCCCGCGCATCGTGGCGCCGGGCCTCGTGATGATCTTCGCCGTCTTCTGGCTGATCATCCTGCGCATCTGCTGGCTGCTTCTTGCGGTGATGTATGGCTTTCTGCCACAAGTGGGAGCGCAGTGATGTCGGAGATGGAACGCCGCGAGGCGCTGCTGAAGCAGGATGGCTATATCCTGGGCATCGCGTCCCTGTCGCTGCTGAACGGGATGCATTTCTCGCCCTATTTCAGCTTCGTCGCCATTCCCTTCGGGCCGATCCTCCGGGAATACGGCATCACCTCACCGGTCATCACCTTCTATCTCGCCTCGCTGATCGTGGCGGTGGGCAGCGTGATGGTCGCGGGGATTCCCGTTGCGATTTTCGAGCGCCTCACGGGACGCCAGCAGAGCGATTCCACCTCGATGGCCCTGTGGCTCGGTGCCATTTTCCTCATCACGATCCCCAGCATCATGGGCCTTGTCAGCGGCAATGGCTGAGCTTGCGCCAGCGCATGGCGCTTCGGGCGCGTTGCCGCTACCGTTTTTACATGACCGGCCTCAGCGCCGGGTTCTTGCCAACGGGAGGAGGCTGAGGCCATGCCGGCCCTGATCACGAATGATCCGCTGCTTGCGCTCGATGCCGTCGTCTTCGATACCGAGACGACCGGACTTGACCCGGCGCAGGCCCGTCTGCTGCAGATCGGTGCGGTGCGGCTCGTCGCGGGCCATCCGGATGAGGATGCGCCGTTCGAGATCAAGGTGAACCCCGGCGCGCCCATCCCGCCGGCTTCCTCGGCCATCCACGGCCTCCGCGATTCCGATGTGGCCGATGCCCCCGCCTTCCCCGAGGCCTATGCCGGTTTCCGGGCCTTTGCCGGGGAGGCCGTGCTCATCGGCCACAATATCGGCTTCGATCTCGCGATCCTCGCGCGGGAGGGCAAGCTTGCCGGCCTGCCTCCCCCCGCCAACCGCGTGCTCGATACGCGCCTGCTCGCGGAATTCTGTTTTCCTCGCCTCGGCGGTTTCACGCTGGATGCGCTGGCGAGCCATCTCGGCCTGGCGGTGACCGGTCGGCATGATGCGCTGGCCGATGCAAGGCTGACCGCCCGGCTGTTCCTCGCCCTGCTGCCCGCCTTGCGCGAGAAGAGCATCCGCACCTTCGGCGAGGCCGAGGCCGCCTGCCGCCAGCTCACCCATGCGCTGGAGGGCTATGCCCGCGCGGGCTGGGTGGAGCCGGTGCGCCCGACCGTGAGCGAAGGCGCGCTCGCCCGCATCGACGCCTACCCCTTCCGCCATCGCGTGAAGGAGATTGCGAGCCTTTCGCCGGTCATCCTGCCCTCGACCGCGACCCTCGGCGACGCCACAGAGCGCATGGCGAAACAGGGCATCTCCTCGGTCTTCGTCGGCTTCGAGGGGGGCGAGACGGGCATCGTCACGGAGCGTGACGTCATCCGCCAGATCGGCACCAACGGCCCGGCCACGCTTGCGAAACCCCTCTCGATTATCGCGACGCGCCCGCTCCTCACGGTGCCGGCCGAGGCCTTCATCTATCGCGCCATCGGCCGCATGGAGCGGCGGCAGATCCGCCATCTCGGCGTGGTGGATGAGGAGGGCCGGCTCGTGGGTGCGCTTTCCGCGCGCGATCTCCTGCGCCTCCGGGCCTCCGACGCGCTTGCGCTCGGCGATGCGATCGATACGGCCAACACGCCGGCCGATCTCGCCCGCGCCTGGGGGCGCCTGCCCGGCGTGATCGCGCGGCTGCGCGTGGAGGGCGTGAGCGCCACGGATTGCGCGGGCGTCATCAGCCGCGAGATCGGCGCATTGACCCGCAGATCCGCGCTGGAAGCCGAAAAGCAGCTGGAATCGCGTGGTCTGGGCCCCGCCCCGGCCTGCTATGCCACCCTCGTGCTTGGCTCGGCCGGACGCGGAGAGAGCCTGCTCGTGCCCGACCAGGACAATGCGACCATCCATGCGGGCATGGCGGAGAACGAGGCCTGGTTCCTCGCCCATGGCGTGGCGATGACGGAGCTGCTTCACGAAATCGGCATCCCGCTCTGCAAGGGCGGCGTGATGGCCAGCAACCCGGCGTGGAACGGCCATGCCGAAGCCTGGTTGAACCGCATCCGCAGCTGGACCGAGACCACGACGCCGGATGATCTCCTCGCGGTCGACATTTTCTACGATTTCCGCGCGGTCCATGGCGATGCCGGGCTTGCCGCAGCGCTTGCCTCGGAAGCGCGCAGCCGCGCCCATGGCTCGCGGGCGATGGTGAAGCTGCTGGCAGAGCAGCTCGGCCATTGGTCGCCGCCGCTGGGCCTTTTCGGCCGTTTCCGCACGGAGGAGGATGGCCGGATCGATCTCAAGAAGGGCGGGCTGTTCCCCATCGTCGCTTCGGCGCGCTGCCTCGCGCTGAGCCATGGCATTCCGGCCCGCAACACGGCGGAGCGGCTCGCGGCCCTGCGCGCGGGAAAGATCGGCGCGGATAGCGATCTTTCCGCGATGCAGCGTGCGCAGGCCGTGCTGATGGAATGCATTCTCGACCAGCAACTCGCGGATATCGCGAAGGGGCAGCCGCCTTCGAGCCGGGTCGAGGTCTCGAGCCTCGGCCCGGAGCAGCGGGAAGCGCTGAAGGAGGCCCTGAAATCCCTCTCCGCCGTTCCGGAAATGACCCAGGACCTGCTGTTTTCAGGTTAGAGGCAGCAGTTTCCACGCTGGAGCAGTCTGAAGCGAAGCGGATACCCGTTCTCGTCATAAAAACGCGAAGAACCAACGGCTGAAACGAAAAACGCGCGGGAGCCAGAACCCGCGCGCTTTTCCCACTGAGAATGCGGGGCGCTATGCCGCCCGCACTTCGTCGAGGAAGGTCGAGACCACGCCCTCCAGCGCATCCGCCTCCTCCGAGATGTTCGTTGCGGCCCGGGCCACGTCTCCGGCGGTCGCGCGCGAGGAGACCGCGCGGCTCTCCGCGTCCTTGATCGCGGTCACGCCTTCCGTCGAGGAGCGGGCCGCCTCTTTGACGTTGCCGGAGATCGTGCCGAGCGCGCTCGACTGCTCTTCCACCGCCGCCGCCACCGAGGCCGCGATGGAGGACATCTCCGAGAGAATGCCCCCGATGAGACCGATGGCGTTCGAGACATCTGACGAGGCCGACTGGATCGAGGTGATCTTGTTGACGATCTCCTCGGTCGCCTTCGCAGTCTGGCCAGCAAGCGATTTCACCTCCGATGCGACCACCGCGAAACCGCGGCCCGCCTCGCCCGCGCGCGCCGCCTCGATCGTGGCGTTGAGCGCCAGCAGGTTGGTCTGGCCGGCGATGGTGCGGATGAGCTCGACCACGTCGCCGATGCGCTCGGCCTCGCGGGCGAGCTCCGTCATCATCGAGGTCGCATGCTCGGATTGCTGGACCGCGCGGTTCGCCACTTCCGTGGAGCGCACGGCCTGGCGGGACACATCATCCACCGATTTCGAGAGCTGCTCGGTCGCAACGGCTACCGACGAGACCTCGCGAGAGGCCGAGCCCGTGGCCTTCTCGGCCACCTGCGTCTGGGTGGTCAGCGCGTTCGAATCGGCTTCCAGGGCCTGCGAGGCATGCCGCATGGCGTCAGACGCCCCATGGAGGGTCTTGAGCGCGCGGTCCATCGCATTGCCAAAGGCGGTGACGGACTGCTCCACCTTCTCGGCACGGCGCAGGCGGTCGCGCGCTTCCTGCTCGGCGGCGGCCGCGAGGCGCTCGCGCTCGATGATCGATTCGCGGAACACCCTGAGCGCACGGGCCATGCCGCCAATCTCGTCGGAGCGCTTCTCGAAGGGAATCGCAACGCCGGTATCGCCATCGGCCACCTTGCGCATCACTTCGGCGAGATGAGACAGCGCATTGCTCAGCGAGCGACCGACCAGCAGCACGAGGGCGATGCAGATCAATGCGGCCAGCACGGCCGAACCCCAGGCGAACTGTTCGGCCATGCGGATGGCATCGGAGCTGCGGGCGCGCGCATCGACCATGCGGGCCTCGGCGTGCTCACGCAAGGCGGCGGTGGCCGCCAGCATGCGGCGGGCATGGGTCACGGCCTCGTCGCGCGCGGCGCGCTCTGCCGCGACGGCGTCACGCCAGGCTGCGAAGGTCTCGCCCTGCTGCCTCAGGTTCTCGATGAGCATCTCGGCCTGCTTCCTGTCCCATTCGGAACGCTCCAGCAGGCCCACAAGGCTCGAACGCAGGAAATCAAGGCGAGGGGCCAGCATTTCGTCGCGTTTCCAGCGATAGCGCATTTCCACGCCCAACAGCTCGGAAAAAGCCTGCGCGGCCATGCTGAAACGCTCGTCATTCGCCTTCGAGCCCTGGAACACGACACCGAGGATTTCCGTGGTGCGGTCGAGATCTTCCGTCAGGCCATCGGTCGCGGAGCGGCCGACCTTGATCACGGCATCGCGCAGCGCGTTCAAGGAGCGGCCGAGCGCGTTGAGGCGCGCCTCGGCATTGGTCGCCGCCTCGCGCATGCGCTCGTCCGAGCTGTTCTTCATCCTGGTGATGATCTCGCGCGCGACATTCAGGCCGTAGAGGATTTCGCCCTGGACGCGCACGGAGCGATCATCGAGGAAGCTCGAAGCCTGACTCTGCAGGATGCTCAGGCTCCCGACAAGGCTCTCCACCTCCTGCAGTTCAGCTTGCGCCCGCGTGAAGGCCTGCTCCGCATCGCGGCGCTGGTGCTCCGCATATCGGCCGAGGCCGATCGTCAGGGAGACGCCCACGACCGGGCCGATCGCGATGACGGCGATTTTCCACCTGACGGAAGAAAAAATGCGGCGGAAGGACAAGCCCTGCATGGAAAAGCGGGGAAGTGGAAACTTCATGACGATTCTCGTCCGGCTGGGATATGGCATGGTTAATGTGTCCGAAACTTGCACCCAAACCTTGAGGAATGGTGAAGCGCCGCGCATTTTCCTTGCCAATGTGCAAAGTGAGGGCAAACTGCCTCTGCCGGAAACGTGGATTGATCGCATTCACGCCGATGTGATCATGAAAAAACGCAAGATGGAATGGGTCTCCCGGCGCTGGCGATGATGCGCTGGTGCACGATGTATCCAGGATCAGACAAGCGACGCGCCATGGTGCGCAGGACGCCAAAAGGGAGAAACGGAATGTCTTTGCAGCGCAGGCAAATTCTCGCCGCGGGGGCCGGCTTCGGTGCGGCATGGCTGGGCGGCGCCGGGTCCCTTCCCGGTGGTCTTGGAACGGCGCAGGCGGCCGCCCCGCTCGCCGGCACCCCGAGCGCCGCCACATTCCGCTTCAAGGTCGGCGCCATCGAGGTGACGGCGCTGCATGATGGCATCGCCGCGCGCCCGCTCGATGCGAGCTTCGTGCGCAACGCCGAACTCAAGGATGTTCAGGCCGTGCTGGCGGAGAACTTCCTTCCCACCGACACGCTGAACATCTCCTTCACTACCCTGCTCGTGAATAACGGCTCGAAACTCGCGCTGATCGATACGGGCTTTGCGGATAGTGGCGGCCCCACCAATGGCCGCACCGTGGCGCAGTTGAAGTCGCTGGGCATCGAGCCGTCGCAGATCGATGTCGTGCTGCTCAGCCATTTTCATGGCGACCACCTGCAAGGCGCGCGCGCGAAGGATGGCAAGCTTGTCTATCCGAATGCCGAGATCATGGCGCCGGAGAGCGAGTGGGCCTTCTGGATGGACGATGCCCGCATGGCCGCAGCGCCCGATGCGATGAAGGGGGCCTTCGCGGGCGTGCATCGCGTGCTGAAGCCGAATGCCAAGGACGTGAAGCGCTTCGCATGGGGCCAGGAAGTTGTCACCGGCATCACCGCCGTCGAGGCTTCAGGCCACACGCCGGGCCACACCGCCTTCGCGATCTCCTCGGGCGGCAAGACCCTGATCTATGTCGCCGACATCACAAACACGCCGCTGCTTTTCGCGCGGAACCCGGAATGGCGCGTGATGTTCGACATGGATGCGGAAAAGGCGGTTGCCACCCGCAAGCGCATTCTCGACATGGCGGCGACCGACAGGATCCAGGTTTCCTTCTACCATGGCAACTTCCCCTCGACCGGCTTCATCGCCCGGGAAGGCGCGGGCTACCGGCTGGTGCCGGCGCCGTGGTCGAGCGTGCTCTGAGCGCAATCCGCGCAATGGAAACGGATGGCGCCCCTCGCGGGCGCCGTCGCCTTTCCGGAGCTCGATCAAGCCCGCGACCGGGGTGAGGCAAGGGCGATTGCGCCGGAAGCTCTTGCAAAGGGTGCCATCCGCGTTTCACAGTTCCGTGACGCCGGCGCGCGACCAGACGGCCGAAGACGCCCCAATGCCCCCTTGCGGAGCGAGACAGCCTTGCAGCAGCCCGTCCCCTCCCCCAGCACGCACGAGCCGTGGCGAAAGGCAAGGCCGGCCCTCGCGTTTGTCGCCTCCAGCGCGCCGGATGCGGAACTCGCATTGCAGCGGTTGCGCCGATTCTATGGCGAATGTCAGCCGGAAGATGCCGATGTGATCGTGGCGCTCGGGGGCGATGGCATGATGCTGCAGACGCTCCACCGCTTCCTTGGCACCGGAAAGCCGATCTACGGCATGAATCGCGGTTCGGTCGGCTTCCTGATGAACGAGTTCCGGGAAGATGACCTGATCGAGCGCATTCGCATGGCCACGCGCTCGATCGTGCATCCGCTCAACATGGTAGCGAGCGATGGGCAGGGCGCGCAGACGCGCGCGCGCGCTTTCAATGAGGTCTCGCTGCTGCGGCAGACCCATCAGGCCGCCAAGCTCGAGATCACGGTCGATGGCACCGTGCGCCTGCCCGAATTGATCGCGGATGGCCTGCTGCTCGCGACCCCCACGGGCTCGACTGCCTACAACCTCTCGGCCAATGGCCCGATCCTGCCTCTCTCTGCCCCGCTGATGGCGCTGACGCCGATCTCCGCCTTCCGGCCCCGGCGCTGGCGCGGCGCATTGCTTCCGGATCGCGTGCGCGTGCGCATCCGTGTTCTGGAACCGGAAAAGCGTCCCGTTTCAGCCGTCGCAGACCATGTCGAGATCCGCGATGCGCGCAATATCGAGATCGAGATGGATCACTCGGTCACGCTGGTGATGCTGCACGACCCCGGGCACGGCCTTGACGAGCGCATCCTGCGCGAGCAGTTCGACGCCTGATCACATCGCCGGGTTGCACCGGCCCTTTCATCGAATCGCGCATTTTCAACTCGTGTTAACGAAACCCGTTTAGTCTCGCCCCACGATCGCAGAAGCGATTGCCGGGTGTTGGCCGCAGTTCCGCGTCACAGGCCATGCCCGCCGGGAGAACCCCGTGACGCGACCGGTACCGCCATGTTCCGCGTCGATTGCAGCCGACTTCGCTTCCTCGTCATCGACGATAACGGCTTCATGCGCCGCATCATCCGCTCCCTTCTGCACGGCTTCGGCACGCGCGAAGTGACCGAGGCGGAAGACGGCGCGGCAGGGCTTGAAGCCTTCGCCACTTATCTCCCCGATATCGTGATCACCGATTGGTCGATGCCCGTCTTCGATGGAATCGAACTGACCAAGATGATCCGCCAGCCGGATAGGAGCCCCAACCCCTTCGTGCCGATCATCATGATCACCGGCTATCCCGAGCGCAGCCGCGTGTTCGAAGCGCGCGATGCCGGCGTTTCGGAAATGCTCGCAAAGCCGATTTCCGCCAAGGGGCTCTACCTGCGCATCGCGAAGGTCGTGCTCAACCCGCGCCCCTTCATCCGCACCGATAACTATTTCGGGCCGGACCGCCGGCACCTCGTCAAGGCCGAGGCCTACAAGGGGCGCGGTGCTGCCGCGAACCTCCTCAAGAGCCCGTCGGCCTGAAGGATCAGCATCGTCATGACCCGTCCCCAAGCTTCCGAAGGCACCATGCCGACCACCTTCGAGCAGGATTTCGGCGCGACCCGCGTCATCCATGTCAGCGGCGCGCTGCGCGCCAAGGCCGCGGTGCACAATGCCGATCCCAGCGGCGCGGATGATCTGTCGATCGCCGCGGCCGAAAGCGCGATGAAGGACCTCTCGGGTGATTTCCAGAACTGGATGGGCGACGAGATAAACCGCCTTGTCGCGGCCTTCGACGATTATCGCAGCAAGGGTCCGGGCGAGCGCGACATCACGAACCTGTTCCGCGCCGCGCATGACATTCGCGGCCAGGCGGCGGCGTTCGGCTATCCGCTGGCCGGGGAAGTCGCCGGCAGCCTCGCCAAGCTCCTCGACAAGATCGAGCCGGATTACCTGCCCACCCCCCTCATTGCCCATCATGTGGATGCGGTGCGCGCGATTTATCGCAGCCAGGTCCGCGATTACGCCAATCCGGTCGCGGTCCAGATCATCCACACCCTCAAGAAGACGATCGACCGGATGGTGGAAGCCCGCGCCAATGCGATAGCCGAAGAGCAGAAAATGGCGCGCGGGCGCTGACTTTCCGCGACACCATACCGCAAGAGCCGGGCTTCGCGCCCGGCTTTCCCGTCCGACGCGCTCAGGCGACGTTGCGGCGGATATCCCATTCGGGGAAAGGTGCGGAGCCGTTGGCGGGGTCGGCCGGACGCTCGAATACGGCACGCAGGCGGGAATCGCGCTCGCGCTGCCATTCGTTGATCACGGTCCTGAGGTCCGGTATCTCGTCTTTTGCCGGCGCGGCCAAGGCCGGCTCCGCAGGGTTGACAGCCTTCTCGGCGAGATCGATCACCTCGTCATCCGCACCAAGAACCGCAAGCTGATGCGTCCGTTCGACGGTAAGCCTGTGTTGCGGGAAATCGCTCTGCGCCTGAGCGCGCAGATCCTCCGCGAGGCGGCGGGATTGCAGCCGAGCCGCCTCGGCCTCATAGCGGCGCAGCAGCGCCAGCAACCGCACCTCCTCGCCACCCTCCATCGACAGGCAGACGCTCTGTGCAGCGCGGATCACCGGCAAGGAGAGACCGCCATCGGCTTCGGGCGCGCCGAGTTCCTGCGCGGCCCGAACGGCAGCGATCAGCGGCTGCTCGAGGAAGGATGGCAGGCCCGCCCGCCGGAACAGGGCCAAGAGCGTGGCATCGGATCGGCCGCGCATCAGCCCGGCGACGCGGCCGGAGGTCATGCCGGTGAGATCGGCCAGCGCTTCGGTGAGCAGCGCGATATCTCCGCCAAGCACGGAACGCAGCAGCAGGCCGGGCGTCAGCTTCTGCTGCTCGCGCAGGTATCGCACGAATTGCGGAAGGTGATGACGCGCCTGGGTGGCGATGGAGATGGTGCCCAGCAGCAGCGCCTCCTCAACCATGCGACGGTTCTTGTCAGCGGCCAGGAAACCGCCCTCGCCCGCTAAGGACTGCAGGCTGTCGTTCAGCGCGATCATGAGCTGGTGGCGCACGGCCGGAGGCACGTGGTGGCGTTCCAGCAGCGCATCCCGCAACTTGCCATCCTTGCCAAACTGCATGGCGATCGCCAGCAGGTCGCCATCGCCGATCTGGGCATGCGGGTTGCGTGCCAGCGCCAGGCAGGATTCGCGTTCGGCGCGCATCACGATGGCATGCGCGCTGCGCTCGGTCACGATCGGGCGGAGCGCCATGGCCAGAAGCGCCTTCGGCTCGGCATGGGCCGCGAGATCAATGAGATCGGCCTCCTGCAGGACGGGCGACCGTGCGAGAAGCGGTGCTCCGACCTCCGGCTGGTCCGCAGCCAGCGCCAGAACGATATGGCGCGGGGCCTGCCAATGGTCGGCCAGAGCGCAGGCCAGAGCACGCCGCACGCTCTTGGCAGGATCATCCAGCACCAGCGTCAGCGCTGCCTCGGCGGCTTCCGGGGTTTCCTCGCCGAGCGTCCGGTTGAGATAGGCCCGTGCCAGCAGATCGGTCGCCTCGGCCCGCTCCTTCGGGGCGGCACGGTCGATCCAGGCGAGAAATGACGTTACCAACATGTCTTCACCTCACCGCGTCTTGCGCGCACTAAACTTGGTCAGATCGAGTGGAAAGCGGTGCGCCGCGAGCCCCTCGCCCCGGCGCGGCGGCACCGGCAGATCCGGTGCCTCGATGCCCGGCGGCGCCGCGCCAGCCACCGTGGCCGGGGCCTCGGCGACATCGCTCGCAGGGGCCTTGACCGTCTCGGCATTGAGGGCCGCGAGTTGCGCGACGGGCGTGCTGGCGCGCGGGAAGAAGGAGGGCGCATCGCGGTTGAGGCGGGCCTCGGCCACGTGAAGCCAGGTCTTGCGCAGATTCTGCGCGCCATCGGATTCACCGCCGGCCCGGAAAAGGCCATGCATCGAATTGTGCGCGCGCGCCTGCCCGGTAACCGTCGTAAGGCGCGGAATGGAACCCGAGCCGCCGCGCACGAGTTGGGTTTGCACGGGCACTGAGCCGGCCGCGGGCAGAGCCTCCGTGGCGGCGGCCTGCAAGGCGGTCGCATCCTCGGCGACATGGAAGGACGAGAGCCGGGCATAGACCTCGCGCACGGAACGCGCCCGGCCCCTGCCATCATAGAAGATCGAGCGATTGGCGGAAGCCGCGTCCGGGAAGGCCTTGGACGCCGATTGTTCCGGCGTCGATTGCGCCCGGGAGATCAGCTCCGCCGCGCCCTGCGCGCCAAGGAAATGCGCCATGTAGAGTTCGGCCTGGTTCGGCTCGCGTGAAAGATGCTCCTTCAGGGTCTCGCGGTTCTTCTGGGTGAAAATGCCCGCGAGCGTCGAGGACAGGGCCGGGTCCTTGCGCAGATCGAGGATTTGCTTGCGGGTATTGGCATCGTTGACCATGTAACGGCCCCAGCGATCCTGCTGGATTGCCTCAGCCTCGTTGGCGAGGCCGAGAGTCGGTCCCTCGCGTTTCACAAGCCCCAGCCAGGTCTGCTCGATGAACTGGAAAAGGCCGGTCGCCGACGAGCTCTGCGCCTTCGCAGCCGGGTTGAAACCCGATTCCCGCTTGGCGGTGCGCATCAGGTAATCGAAGGAAGTGCCGGTGGAATCCGCCGCCTGCTGCACGACGCGCGCGACGGGATGACCCGTCGTCTTGGCGCCGGGCTCTGGCGTGGAAGTGGGCGTGGTGAAGAGAAACATGATGCAAAGGCTCCCCGAATCGAACGCGCGAGGCCTTTCGCGCACCCTTTTCGTCAGGCGCCACTTTTGACGATCATGGTAAACTGCCGTTTAAGCCCGCAGCCCCCCCTCCTGTGCCGGAACGGGACGCCGGTCGATTTCTCAGGTGAGAACGGGCCGCGCGAGCTCGAAAACCCGCTCCACGCTGGTGTAGTCCATGTATCCGAGCCGCGCGAGCAGCGCGAGATTGCCGGCATCCACCCGGCCATCCCTCAGGATCCTTTCATCGACGAAAACGCCAAGCACCTCACCGATGACCATGGTGTAGGGACCCGGCACGGCATCCACGCCCGAAAGCGGAAGGATCTCGGTCATCTTGCATTCAAGGGCGGCTGCGATGCCCTTCACGCGTGGCGGCTTCACGAGCCGGGAGGCTTCCATGCCGAGGCCCGCCTTCTCGAATTCGTTCACCCCGCGCGGATAATTCGCCGAGCTTGCATTCATCGGGTGCAGGAAATCCAGCGTGACGATGTTGCAGACGAATTCGCCAGTCTCCTCGACATTCTGCAGCGAATCCTTCCGGCCATCCGAGGAAAACATCACCAGCGGCGGCCGCTCTCCCACCATGTTGAAGAAGGAATAGGGGGCGAGGTTGATCGCGCCATCCGCCCCGCGCGTGGACACCCAGCCGATCGGACGGGGAGCTACCAGGGCCTTCAGCGGATCATGCGAGAGGCCGTGATTCCTCAAACGCGGTTCGTAGAACATGCCCTTCTCCCCTGCCATTGCCTGGCGCAAACCCGAAGCCCGCCACCCCCGCGCCATGCGCGTGCCAGTTTTGGCCGTCACGGGCCTTCCGCGTGAAGTCACATGCGGTTGCGTGGATACTGCTTTTCGGCGAAAGAGGCGCGATGATGCAAGCCCGGTTGCGCGAATCATGCCTCAGGCCTCGCGGCTCGCGCAGCGGTGCGAGCCGGCGCGCGCTGCTGGCCCTCGGCCTAGCCAGCCTTGCCCTGCCAAACCTCGTCCCGACGGCCTTCGCCCAACGCAGCGGCCTGCTCACCCTGCGAGCGACATTCGGCGAGCGCGGGCCGGAGATCCGCGAGGAACTCATCTGGCGCGTCTATTCCGTGCGCGGCACCGATGCGCAGCTCGTGCAGCAGAGCGCTGAGATCCGCCCGAATTTCTCGCTTCCACCCGGAGAGTATGCCGTGCATGCCAGCCATGGGCTTGCCACCGCCATCCGCTCGGTCACGGTCACGGAGATCGGCACCGCCGCGGTCATTCCTATCAATGCGGGCGCGCTCGTCGTCTCGGGCCATATCGGCGGGCCGGAGCGGCCCATGCCGCCGGCGCGGCAGGCGCTTCGCCTGTTCATCCCCACCGCGAACAATTCCGAGGGGCGGCTGGTCACCAACGTGCTGCGCCCCGGCGCGGTGCTGCGCCTGCCCGAGGGCACCTATCACCTCGTCTCGACCTATACCGGCACGAATTCGGTGGTGCGCTCGGATGTGAAGATCGAGACCGGCAAGGTGACGGAAGCGGCCGTCAACCATCGCGCCGCGACCATGACGCTCAAGCTCGTGCGCGCCATAGGCGGGGCAGCTTTGGCCGGCACGCAATGGACCATCGAGACCCCCGGCGGCGACATTGTCGCCGAGGCCGCCGGTGCCTTCCCGAATGTCGATATCGCCGAGGGCGCCTACACCGTCACCGCGCGGCACAATGACCGCGAATACAAGGGCCAGATGAAGGTGGAAGGCGGTGTGAACCGCGATTTCGAGATCATCGTGGAGTAATTCCGCCGGTCCGGCATGGCCAGACTTGTTTCGGCCATCCATGTCTTTATTCTGGCGCACCAAGCGGCTAGGAAGTCGTGGATGGCCGGGCTCAACCCGGCCATGACGCGGCGGCAAGGCGAACGAGTTTATGCGCTGGCAAAGGCCAAGGGCCGCCGGGCGGCCAGCCCGGACGTCGCGCAGCGACAAGGAAAGAACAACAAAAAATGCAGACATTTTTTGTGCAGATCAAATGCAGGCTCGGCAAGACCTACGAGGTCGCGACCGCCCTCGCCGATGCCGAAATCGCTTCCGAAATCTATTCCACGGCCGGCAATTACGACATTCTCGCGAAGTTCCACCTCGA
>NZ_JBJTDY010000044.1:0-11359 GCF_046092605.1 Rhabdaerophilum sp.
CAAGCACAAAGCCAAGTGAAACACCGAGCCCAAGGGCCTGGCGACGATCAGGTTTCGGCGGGCTGTTGCGCATGAATGCGATCTCCACAGAATTCAAAGGATTTGTCTTCACGCATTCCGGCCCTCGAAGCGCTTGCGCAGAGGGATTGCGGCAAGCGACAGGACGGCGAGCCCGACGAGCCCCGCGATGATCTGGGGTGTCAGGATCGAACCCGGCGTGATGGCACCCCCCTGATCCAGAACCGAACCCAGCCCCGCCCCGGCGAGCGAGAAGACAGCGGTGCCGGGAATGATCCCGAAAAAGGTGGTGAGCACATAGGTCAGCAGCTTCACGCCCACAAAGGCCGGCACGAGATTGACAAGGAAGAACGGAAAGAGCGGCACGAGACGAAGCACGAGCAGATAGGGCCCGGCATTGCGCCGGATGCCCTCCGCCAGCTTCGCCGCCGGCGCTCCGAAACGATCCAGCGCGTTCTCGCCAAGGAGCGCCTTGGCGAAGAGGAAGATCAGCGTCGCGCCGATGGTGGCACCGGTCACGGTCAGAAGGGTTCCGAGCGTGGCGCCGAACAGGAATCCTCCCGAGAGGGTCAGGAACACGGCGCCCGGAAAGGAAAAGGCGACAGCCACGACATAGACCGCGACATAAGCAAGGCTTGCGAGCCCAAGGCTTGCCTGCACCCAGGTCTTCAGCGCTTCGCGGTGGGTCTTCAGGGTGTCGAGCGAGAGATAGCTCGCAAGGCCGGACCAGCGCAGCAACAGAAATGCCCCGATGGCCGCGAGTACCAGCCAAAGCCGGCGGTCTTTCAGGAGAGTGGAAAGTGCCATGCCGGTCTCTTTCAGGGCAGGAAACGTTGCACAAACCCGACCAAGCGGCGGGTGAAGGCGCCGAAAAGCTTCGGCGTATAGTAGCTGCCTGCTGCCCTCTTCGAAATTTCAGAGAGGGTGGGATAGGGCAGAACGGCAGACGCGATCGCGCCGATCTTCAGCCCGGCGGAGATGGCGAGGCCCCATGTGCCGATCAGCTCGCCGGCCCGCGGGCCAACAATCGTCGCTCCCAGAATTCGGCCCTTCGGCCCGAGGATGACCTTGGCGAGGCCCTCGGTCGCCCGTTCGGCCTGCGCGCGATCATTCGATGCAAAGGTCCAGCCCAGAACCTCCACCTTATGGCCGGCCTTGCGGGCTTCGGCCTCGGTCAGCCCCGCATGGGCGAGTTCCGGGTCCGAATAGGTCACCCAGGGCAGGGCCTTGTAATCCACCCTGGCCGGGAGCCCGAAAAGGGCATTCCGGATGACGATGCCGGCATGATAGCCCGCGATATGCGTGAATTGCGGTCCACCAGCCACATCACCGATCGCAAAGACCTTGCGGTTGCTCGTGATAAGCCGCGCATCGACCGTGATGCCCCCCGGCGTGAAGGCAATACCGGCCGCATCGAGCCCGAGATTCTCGATATTCGGGCGCCGCCCTGCCGCGATCAGGATATGGCTGCCCGAAATCGCCGGGCCATATGCGCTCTCGCCCTCCAAAGTGACCGTGACCGCGCCATCCGCGCGCCGGACTTCGCTGACACCCACCTTCTCGACCAGCCGCACGCCCTCGTTCTGCGACGAAGCGCGGACGACCTCCACCGCCTCCGGTTCATCCTTCGCAAGGATCCCGAACTTCTCGATGACCGTCACCTCCGAACCGAGACGCCGGAAGGCCTGGGCCATCTCGATGCCGATCGGCCCGCCTCCCACCACGATGAGATGCTGCGGCCGTTCCCTGAGGTCGAAGATCGTCTCGTTGGTGAGGTAACCCGCCTCGGCAAGGCCCTTGATCGGCGGCACGGCCGCCCGCGAGCCGGTGGCGACAACGAAGCGCCGCGCCTTGATCCTTTGGCCACCGGCCTCGACCGTTTGCCGATCAACGAACCGCCCCGCCGCCCGGATGACCATGACTCCCAGGCCTTCGAACCGTTCGACGCTGTCATGCGGCGCGATGGCGCCAATCACGCCGTGGACATGCTCATGCACTTCAGGGAAGCGGACATCCGGCTCTGCGCCATGGATGCCGAAACTTCCACCGATCCGATGGGCATGAGCCATATGGGCCGCGGCAATCAGCGCCTTGGAGGGCACGCATCCCGTATTCAGGCAATCCCCGCCCATCTCGGCCTTTTCGATGAGCACCACCGAAGCGCCCATCTGCACCGCGCCGGCCGCCACGGATAGTCCGCCCGAGCCCGCACCGATGATGCAGAGATCCGCGTGAAGGACATCGCCGCGGATGTCAGGGCGCTTCGGCGGCAGCGACGGCAGACCAGGACTAACCATGGAAACTCCGGGACGGACTCAAGACCTATGCTGACTTTTTCGAAGGGCCAGGCAATGCCGTTACGGGGCCTTCCCATCACGGCTTCGTGTGCCTTTCGTGACGGTTCCGCTCCGCGGATGCCACGATCGACCCCCGCCCGATCGAGAAGACCTGATTCGTGGAACTGCACTTTCCGGGCATCGTCGGGAAGACATGATGGGAGGCCGTGTCATGATCTTCGATCGAATTCACCTGTCTTGACCCGGCGCAGCATCGGCATTCCTGACGGAAGAAACAGGACCGGCCAACAACAAGAAGTGTTGAAATTCCGATTTTTTCGTTTGTCCGGTCGGTTGCAACAGGTTCGAACCGGAATTTGTCCGATGAACGCTGATCATCATGACCTTCTTCCCTGGAATCGTAAAAGGATTTGCGCCGGGGGGCTCGCAGCGAAAGTGGCATGCCGATCTTTGAAAGCGTTGGGCTGAACTCTTGAATCTGGCGGCATCACGCCGGGCCAGGAGACGGAATCCGGCCCGAGCTGTTCTTGTTTCTGCCAAGCGCAGGGCAGAAAAGGCTGTAACGGAATCGGCGGGAGCAGCGAAACTCTATCGCAACCGCACGCGGGTTCGATGAGAGCGGCACAGGGTGAAAAACAGTGCCGGCTGTCGCGATCACACGACAGGACCAAGTCAGGCGAGGCCAAATGGCAGTTCCATCAATTCCGCACAAGACGCCCGTTGCCCTGGCGGTCTGGCGACCGGCG
This sequence comes from Rhabdaerophilum sp., assembly GCF_046092605.1. NCBI lineage: Bacteria > Pseudomonadati > Pseudomonadota > Alphaproteobacteria > Hyphomicrobiales > Rhabdaerophilaceae > Rhabdaerophilum > Rhabdaerophilum sp. The sequence continues at coordinate 3,062 of NZ_JBJTDY010000044.1, forward strand.
CGGGTGCCTGAGCCCCTGATCAGTGTCATCATTCCCCTGGCAAGCGGTGAAGCGGAGCCTCACGGATTGCTCTCGGCCATGCCGGACGATGTGGAGATCATCCTTGCGCGGGGCGGCACGCGCGCCACAAGCATGAACCACGCAGCCGCAATCGCCAAGGGGGCGCATTTCTGGTTCGTTCATGCCGATACGCGCATCAAACCGGAAGCGATACAGGCGCTCCTCGGCAAGCTGCCACGTGAAAAGGCCACCCTCTGTTTTGACCTGCGTTTCGACGGCGGGCTGTTCATGCGCCTCACCGAACTGGGTGTTCTGGTCCGGTCACGGCTCTTGGGCCTTCCCTTCGGCGATCAGGCTCTCTGCCTGTCAAGGAACGCCTTTCGCGCGCTCGGCGGATATGATGAGCGTGCGATTGAGGGCGAAGACCACCTTCTCGTGCGCAAGGCCCATCGTGCAGGACTGGCTGTCGAACCGGTTGGCGTGACAATTCTCACCAGCGCGCGGAAGTATCGCCGGAATGGCTGGTTTCGCACGACATGGCTCCATCTGCGACTGACCGTTCGACAGACGGTCCTGCCGCTCCGATAGTGATCATGCCGCGTTGAAGAGCGGTGATATCTTGCCGGCTGGCCAGGCAAATCGCGTCTGGGGAATGGCGAACCCCGTCATGGCGCGTTCGCCCTGCGGCAAAACATCAAGACTCGGCCACAGCCCGGTCACGAGCGCCTCGCGATAGCAGGGGGGCAGCCCTGCCCGGCGCATCGCGGCTTGAGCCGCTTCATGGTCATAGCCGAGCGCGCGATGGTCAATCCAGACCCCGTTTTCGGTCGGGGTGACGAGGCTGAACCAGACGCGGGTCGTTCCATCATTGGCAGGCATGCCGATCACGCCTGGATTATGCCAGAGCCGATTTCCGACCTGTTCCGTGAAGGGAAGGCCGCAATGACCGCCGACGACCCCATCGCAACCGAGCGCATCCAGGCTATCCTGCTTTGCGGATACCGGCGTTCCGGCAAAGATGAACTCGTTGATGGCGCGCGCCGATCCGTGGATTGCAGCGAGGGACCGCTGCCCGATTTCAAGGTCGATCCGCTTGGGGAGGGTTGCGAGCCATTCCCGCTGATCGGCGCGAACGACACTATTGGAATAGGCATACCAACCCGCGGAAAGACGAGCGCAGCTGCTTTCCGGGTCGAAACCGCAGCCGCAATCGTCAGCGCCCGCTGCCAGTTGCTCGTCGCAATTGCCCATCACGACGGGGATACCGGCATCGCGGATCAGGTCGATGGTCTCCACCGGATCGCCGCAATAAGCCACGAGATCACCGGTGCACAGCGTGCGTTCCGCAGGAATGCCTAGTGATCGGGCCTCGGTCAGCAAGGCTTCCGTTGCCTGAAGATTCCCATAAGGCCCCCCGAAAAGGAGCCAGCTCTGGTTGTGCATGCGGTCACCTCTTCCATCAATCTGAACGATATTCGTCCCGGGCGGCTGTAACGTTACGACCGGGCCGGACGAAATCTCCCCTGATCGACAAAGCCATGCCTTGCGAAAAATGCCGAGGCACCGGCAAGGCTCGATCCACCCATCGTTCACAAGGAGCTCATTGATGCTGAACCGCCGAATGCTTTGCCTGACAGCCGGAGCCATGATCGCCGCGCCGCCGGTTCTGCGGGCGCAGGAAACGCGTCTGCGCTTCGCTGTTGGTCCATTCCAACCTACGCCGTCCGATACCCGCAAGGCATTCGAGCCCTTCTTCAAGCATCTCGCTGATCGGCTCGGTCGGCCTTATGAACTGGTTGTCACGAATGACTGGGCAGGGATTGCCATCGCCCTGGCCAACGGGCAGGCCGATCTCGCCTGGATGGGTCCCTGGGGCTATGTTCTGGCGCATCATCAGGGCGGCGCACAGGCCATCGCCACTGTGAAATATGACGGGCGACCCTTCTATCACGCGATCATTCTTGCACGCCCGGGGCTCACGATTGATTCCTGGCCGGAAGGTGCCAAGGGCTTGCGCATCTCTCTTGCAGATGTGGGCTCGACCTCGGGCTGGTTGATCCCGACGCATTATTTCCGGATGCGCGGCATCGATCCGAAGACCTTCTTCCAGTATCGCGATGGGGCTTCCCACCCCGCCAATGTGATGGCCGTGGCGAATGGGCAGGTGGACCTCGCCACTGACTTCGACCGCAATTTCAACAGCATGGCCGATCGCGGCCTGATCAAGCCTGAAGAGGTGAAAATCGTCTGGCATTCCGAACCGCTGCCAAATGATCCATTGGTTGTGCGGGCCGGATTTGATCCCGCAATGACCGCCCGCATCCGGGAGATTGTGACCACGATCTCAGAGGAAGACGCGCGAACCATCATGCCACCGCGCTATACTGGGTGGGTGCAGGCCGATCACAAGGCCTATGGGCTGATCGAGGCGGCGGGTGTCGCCGTTGGTCGCTTGCAGCCCAAATCCTGATGAAGCCTTCGCCTGACCACCCCCATGGCGAAGCAGCAGCGGCTATGCGGGTCGCAACTGCCGCGCTTAACCGAAAGGCGGGATTTCTGCACCGCGCGGCCCAGCGTGCAGCCCTTCTGCCCATGCTGCTGATCGGAGTGGCGTTCTACGCGCTCTGCCTCTTGGTGGCGGAGGTGAGTATCCCACGCCTATGGGAAGGCTTGCCTCGTCTGGTCACGTGGATCGCTCGCTCGTGGCCGCCTGATCTCAGCGAGCTTGATGTTCTCATCCGGCGCGGCCTCGAGACCATTGCAATGGCAACCATCGGCGTTTCATTTGGTGCCGTGATTGCCGCGCCGATCTGCCTGCTAGCCGCACGCAATGTCGGAGCTTCGCCGATCCTGTCGTTTCCAGCGCGATGGCTCCTCAATGCGTTGCGTGGCATCGATTCCTTCGTTTTTGCGCTGATTTTCGTTGCAGCCGTCGGGCTTGGTCCCTTTGCAGGCGTACTCGGCATTGCCCTCCATACAGCTGGCTCGATTGCGAAACTCTGGGCGGAGGCCATCGAAACGACAGATATGGGCCCGGTGGAAGCCGCGCGCATGAGCGGGGCTGGACGTCTGAAGGTGTTTGTGCATGTGCAATTGCCCGATGCCCTGCCGCAACTCTCCTCGATCCTGCTCTATATGTGGGAGTTCAATGTGCGAGCCTCCACCGTGCTGGGCGTGGTGGGCGCGGGCGGTATCGGGCAGGAACTGAAGAACAGCGTCGATTTGCTGCTGTTCGATCGCGTGCTGACCATTCTCGTGATCATTCTGGTGATGGTCACGCTGATCGACCAGTTGAGCGCCTTGCTCCGGAGGCGCCTCTCATGACGCCTGTTCTTTCGGTATCGCGGCTTTCCAAGCGCTACGGAGACTTTCAAGCATTGAAGGATGTCTCGCTGGAGGTCGTAGCGGGAGAGCTTGTGGCAGTTCTCGGCCCCAGCGGCTCGGGCAAATCGACTTTGTTTCGATGCATTAGCGGCCTGACGGAACCGGATTCCGGGCTCATCGAGTTGGACGGAACTGCCTATAGCGGCCTGGGTGGTGATATGCTTAGCCAAGCGCGCGGTCGGATAGGGGTGGTGTTCCAGCAGTTCAATCTTGTCAGGCGGCGCTCAGCCATTGCCAACGTCATGACCGCCGCCCTACCTCAGCTGCCGATCTGGCGCGTTGCTACGGGGATCTATCCGGTGGTGATGATGGACAGGGCCGAAGCGGCGCTGGCCTCCGTGGGGCTGACGGAACAGCGTGACCAGCGTGCGGACACCCTCTCCGGAGGCCAGCAACAGCGTGTGGCAATCGCACGCGCGCTGATGCAGGACAGTCGGATCCTGCTTGCCGACGAACCTGTGGCAAGTCTGGATCCGGATACAGCCCGCCTTGTGCTCGCTTTGATGCAAGAGCTGGCCCGGTCACGCGGTCTTGGAATTCTCTGTACGTTACATCAGCCGGAACTGGCCGCCGAATTCGCGGACCGAACCGTGGTAATGCGCAACGGTCAACTGGCTTCGTAAGCGGCGGGCAGAAGGCTCTTCAGCCCTTCGTCACTCCACAAGCCGCGCCGCCGAGGACACAGAACGTTGCGCAATATCGGTGGTTGAGGGCGACAGATGCGCTGGCCTCGGCGAGCGTCGAACCCATTTCAAAGCGCTCGTCATAGGCAATCAGCGTGCAGGCAACGACCTTGGGACGATCCTCGCCTTTTCGCCGCACGACCATGCGTGATGTTGCGCACATGACATTGTCGGGGGTCTTTTGGAGAATGCCCCAACAGGCTTCCGTGATTTCCGGTGGGTCGGATTCAGGGCTCATTTCCGGAAAAATCACGAGTTGAACCGGATCATCGCAGTTGATGGCGACGCCCTCCGTCTGGAACAGCGCCTTGTAACCCGCTCGAGCCAGGCTGTCCGGTTCCTTGCTCAGGCGACGGCCGGCGATCTCCACCTGGAAGCCCTCGCGGGAGAGGAAGCGCAACCCCTCCATCGCTTTGGCGAAGGATCCCTTTCCGCGTTCAGCATCATGGATTTCCGCCCGGTGGTCATCCAGAGAAACCCGGAACCGCAGCAAGCCTCCATGGGCCGCCTGGAGCCGCCTGAGCGCCTTCTGATAGCGCATCATCGGTCGCATCGCGTTGGTGAGCACGAGCACTTCGAACCCCCGTTCGAGGGTTTCCTCCAGGATGGCGGGCATATCGCGATTCATAAAGGGCTCGCCGCCGGTAAAGCCGATCATCTTCACAGGCAGGCTCTCGGCGCGGATTTCATCGAGATAGTCGCGCACATCCGCGAGGGAGAGGTAAACGAGCCGGTCGTTTTTCGGCGAGCTCTCGATGTAGCAGTTTTGGCACGTGATGTTGCACAGCGTTCCCGTATTGAACCACAGCGTTTCGAGCGATTTCAGGGCAACACTTGCGCGCCGTTGCCCGTTGGCTGTGAGAAACGGATCATCAAATTTGGCTCGGCCGAATGCTTCAAGGTTCATTTCTTTCATTCCGGAACGATGTGGCGCCTGTCTGGAGAGTTTCGAACGCGGGCGTTGTTTCGTTACAGCGACCGGTTAACGAAGGCGGGATGTTCCGGGCTCTCCGTCCCGCATGGCACCGTCCATCGACCGCGGACGATCCGGCCGCGGCGTCACCGGAGTGATCGGCACCCGCCGGGTCCGGTTGAAATCCGTGAGGATTGATGGCCTCGAACCGGACGCGGACAACAAAGCCGGCCGGGCCGTATGAAGGCTGGAGCGTCTTCTGACGCGGTTGGGTCATGCGCTGCAGCGGCGAGGGAACTGGCGCATCCGGCGGGCGGGAAGAGGTCGACCGATCTGGCGCGCGTCGAACTTTACTTCGCGACGATCCGCCCGTCGACCGAGCTGTTGACGGTGCCGAGCTTGCGCACATGCACCATCACGACATTGGCCATCAGCGTGCCGTCGGTCTTGCCGATCAGCGTGCGCCCGCGCCCCAAAGCCGCATAGCCGTCGCCCCCGCCGAACATGAAGTCGTTCGAGGCAACCCTGTATTTTCCGGCCGGATCGATCGGCTTGCCGCCAACCTCGATCGAGAGCACGCGGCTGCCCACGGCCGCCTTCGGATCATAGGTGAAGGTAAGGCCCGAGACCTGAGGAAAGCGCCCCGCGCGGTTATCCACCTGCGAAACGCCGTTCTCGAGCGCATCCTTGATGTCCTTGCCGGTGATCTCGATCATCACGGTCGAGTTGCCGAAGGGCAATTCCGACAGGATATCGCGCCGCGTAAGGACGGTGCCGGGGGCGTATTGCCTGTTGGCGCGAATGCCGCCGCCATTGGTGATGGCCACATCCGCGCCGGTGGCGATACGCATCGCATCGGCGATGAGGTTGCCGATCGCCGCCTCCTGGCTGCGCACGGTGGCGGAGCGGCTGTCGAGTGCCACGGCAGTCGTGCCGATCGTGACATCGAGTTCCTTCGACAGGTCCGCCTCGTATTTCCTCACGATGGCGAGCGCAGCCGGATCGGGCTCCGCAAGCGCGGAATCGATCGGGCGGAAAACAGGCCGCCAGGTCACGCTGCGCTTTCCGTCGCGCTCGCCGATGATGCAATACATGTCGATGGCGGTAACGTATTCGCCTTCCTCGCCCGATTCCACCATTGCCACGCGGTTGTCGTAAGAGATGCGCAGATCATGATCGTGCCCGGTCAGCAGCACATCGACGAGGCGCGAGCGCGCGATCTCGAGGTCGCGCGTGAAATCCGTATGCGTCACGGCCACCACGATATCCGCGCCGGCATCGCGCAGGGCTTTCGATTGCTCGCGCACGGCGGCCATTTCATCCGAGAAGGTGAAGCCCTGCGCCGAGGACATCAGCGGCGTGTTGGCAAGCGCCACGCCGAAGACGCCGAGCTTGATCGGGCCCATCTCGAAGATCCTGCGATCCTCATGGCCGGGGAGTGGCGAGCCATCCGCGTTGCGCAGGTTCGCGGCCATGAACAGTGACTTCGCTTCCGCACGGCGCTTGAGATAATTCTCCTTGCCGAAATCGAATTCGTGGTTGCCGGGCACGAAGACATCCGGCGGCACCACGTTCAGGAGTTCCACCGTATGCGCGCCCTGGTCGAAGCCGGACATCAGCGACGGCGAATACATGTCGCCGGCATGCGCATAGAAGCAGGGCACGGGGCCCGCCTTCTCGGCCCGCGCGATGGCCGCCAGCCGGGCAAAGCCGCCCTTCCCGGCCACCTCGCCCATCTTGTAGATGTCGTTGACCAGCAGCAGCCGGAAGGTGGGAGGCGCGCCCTGGCTTGCCGCCTCAGCGAGCGCTTCTTCGGCGCTGCCCGCCATGATCGTTGTCGCCGCAAGCCCGCCCGCAACCGCAATCCTGAAGGCATCGCGCCTGTTGATCTCGCTCATGCTCATGAACTCCGGGATTTCCGCAGGCGCCGGGAAGGCCGCCCTTTTCGCCTTGAATGTAGACCCAGTTCCACGCCTTTTGAAAGGGCGCAAGCCGCCTCAATGCGTGCCGTAGATCCGGTCGCCGGCATCGCCAAGGCCGGGCACGATGTAGCCTTTTTCGTTGAGCTTTTCGTCGATTGCCGCGGTCCAGATCGGCACATCCGGATGCTGGGCCTGCATCTGCGCGATGCCCTCCGGCGCCGCCAGCAGGCAGACGAAGCGGATGTCATGCGCGCCGCGCGCCTTCAGCCGCTCGATGGCCGCGGTGGCCGAATTGCCGGTCGCCAGCATCGGGTCCGTGACGATGATCAGGCGATCCGCGAGATCCTGCGGCGCCTTGAAGAAATACTCGATCGCTTCCAGCGTGTCATGGTCGCGGTAGAGGCCGATATGAGCGACGCGCGCAGCCGGGATCAACTCAAGCATGCCCTCGGCCAAAGCGAGGCCTGCACGCAGGATGGGGGCCAGCACGAGCTTCTTGCCGTCGATCATCGGCGCATCCATCGCCTGCAGGGGCGTCTCGATGCGTTGCGTGGTCATCGGCAATTCGCGCGTCACCTCATAAGCCAGCAGCATGGCGATCTCGCGCACCAACTGACGGAAGCCCGATGTCGACCGGTTCTTGTCACGCATCAGCGAGAGCTTGTGCTGCACGAGGGGGTGTTTGACGATCGTGACGCCCTGCATGGTCCTCTATCCTGCCTGGGAGGGGCCCCTTGGAGAGCCCTGTTCGGCCTCGTTCAAAATACGGTGCCGTCGCTCACGATGCGGAGCGGCGGGCTGCCATCGGGGCGGCGCTCGCGGGCGAGCCTGCGGCCCGTGGCCCAGGTTCCGCCCTCCAGGACGCGCGCCAGCGGAAAATCCGCCTCGGCAACCCCCAAAGTCTCGCGCACCAGGGGCGCGATGTCATCCAGCAAGGCGACGGTGAGCGCCCGCCACTCGATGATGACGGTGGAATACGGAGCATGCGCTGCCGTGAGGATGCCAGGATCCTTTGGCACGATGACTCCGCCATCCAGAAACAGGCCGCCATTCCGGTACTCCGCAAGCCCCGTGAGGCCGTCGATTTCCGTCACGGAGATTCCAGCGGCCTGAAGCGGTTCGATCAGCGAGTAGGACAACCATTGCGAGAGCTTGTGGAGAGGAACCAGTGAGCCGGTCTCGCTGCCATCCTCCAGCAGCGGGTGGCGCCAGGTGTCGCCGAGCGGCATGCCGCCAAGGCTGAGGCGCGACGGCCAGATCGGCCCGAAATGCCGGAGAACCGCCGCGAGAATCTCGGCAGCAGGGAGTTTGATCCGACCGCCTCGCGTCAGCCCATCGAACAGCGTGCCCGGGCGCGCGCGGCCGGCCGGGTCTTTCATCGCGGGATCGGCGAGCA
>NZ_JBJTDY010000045.1:0-42177 GCF_046092605.1 Rhabdaerophilum sp.
CCCGCCCCGCTGATCGAGCGGCAGATCTTCGAGGTCAGCCGGGAACTGAACCGCACCGACGGGATGACCATCTTCCTCGTAGAGAATGCCCTGAAGATCCATCACTCAGTTTCCTTTTCGCATTCGCGGGCGGTCAGGATCGGCGTGGATCCCCGGATCGAGCCCGGGGACAAGCTGTTGCTGCTCATGCTCTTTTCTCTTCTTCGCATTCGCGGGCGCAAAACCGGGGACCACTTTTGCTGCTCATGCTCAATGATGCCCCCCTTCCAGATAGGCCGCCTTCACCTGCGGGTTGGCGAGCAGCTCCTTGCCCGTGCCGCTCATGGTGATGAGGCCGTTGACCATCACATAGGCCCGGTGGGCGAGTTTGAGCGCGTGGTAGGCATTCTGCTCGACGAGGAAGATGGTCATCCCGTCGGTGCGGTTCACTTCCCGGATGACCTCGAAGATCTGCCGCACGATCAGCGGGGCGAGGCCCAGCGAGGGTTCATCCAGCAGCAGCAGCTTCGGCCGCGCCATCAGCGCGCGGGCAATGGCGAGCATCTGCTGCTCGCCGCCGGAGAGCGTGCCGCCACGCTGCTGAAGCCGTTCCCTGAGGCGGGGGAAGATGGTGCAGACCTTCTCCAGATCCTGATCGAAATAGGCCAGGTTGTTCACCGTCGCGCCCATCTGCAGGTTTTCGAGCACGGTCATCCGCGGGAAGATGCGACGCCCCTCGGGCGATTGCGCAATGCCGAGCCGCGCGATCTCATGCGTCGGCATGCGGGTGATGTCGCGGCCCTCGTAGATCACCTGGCCCTCGCGGGCCTGCGGCTTGCCGAAGATGGTCATCATCAGCGTCGACTTGCCGGCGCCGTTGGCGCCGATCAGCGTGACGATCTCGCCCTGCTTCACGTCGATGTCGACGCCCTTCAGCGCGATGATGTTGCCATAATAGGTCTTCACGCCACGCACGGCGAGCAGCGATTCCGCCGGGGCTGCGGCGGCGGCCGGACTGGTCGTTGTCATGCGCCCACCTCCGCTTCCACCGCTTCCACCTCGTCATCGGGCACGCCGAGATAGGCGGCGATGACCTTGGGATCGGCCTTCACATCGGCCGGCGGACCATCGGCGATCTTGGTGCCATAGTCGAGAACCACCACGTGGTCGGAAATCTGCATCACCACGCTCATATCGTGTTCGATGAGCAGCAACGACGTGCCGTGATCCGCACGGATCGATTGCAGCAGCGCGTTCAGCTCGAGGCTTTCCTTCGGGTTCAGCCCCGCGGCCGGCTCGTCGAGACAAAGCAGAACCGGGTCCGTGCACATCGCCCGCGCGATCTCGAGCCGGCGCTGGTCGCCGTAAGGCAGGTCGCCGGCGGGATCCTCCGCGCGTTCAATGAGCCTGGTTTTCTCCAGCCAGTACTTCGCCTTCTCGATCGCACCCTTTTCCGAGCGGCGGAAGCCCGACAGCCCGAGAAGGCCACCGATCGTCCAGTTCGAGGCGACCATCAGCGGGTTGTGCTGCGCGACCATCAGGTTTTCCAGCACTGTCATCCCCGAAAAGAGCCGGATGTTCTGGAAGGTGCGCGCAACACGCGCCTTCGCCGAGATTTCGAAATCCGCCATGCGCTCGAGCAGGTAGAGCGCTCCGCCCGGCCCCTCGAAGGTGGGGGAGGAACTGTCCGTCAGCGTCTCCACATGGCCCTCGAAGGGGATGGTCCCTTGCCGGAGCGCGATGCGGCCCACGGTCGGTTTGTAGAAGCCCGTGATGCAGTTGAAAACGGTCGTCTTGCCGGCGCCGTTCGGGCCGATCAGCGCGGTGATGTCGCCGCGCCCCGCGGAGAAGGAGAGATTGTTGACGGCGACAAGGCCGCCGAACCGCATCGTCAGGTTCTCGACCTTGAGAACCGGGTCCTGGATCCAGCGTGCCATATCAGTTCATGTCCTTTCGGATGATCTTGTCCGAAAACCGGAAGCCACTTTTCGCCTTCGCGGACCGATGGTTCGGGATCATCCGTGCCCCTCTTTCACATGATCGGAGGACACGGCCTTCTTCTCTTTCAGGAACACGGAAGGCTCGCGCACGGAAATCAAGCCACGGGGCTTCCAGAGCATCATCAGCACCATGCAGAAGCCGAAGACGAGCATGCGATACTGCGCCGGGTCGAAGTTGGGCCCGAAGATCACCTTCAGCGCATCAAGCTCGCGCAGGAGTTCCACGCCGCCCACGAGCATGATCGCGGCGATCACGACACCGAGAAGGCTGCCCATCCCGCCGAGCACGACGATCGCAAGGATCTGCGCGCTCTCGTGGAAGACGAAGCTTTCCGGCGAGATGAAGCCCTGGCGTGCCGCGAAGAAGGCGCCCGCGAAGCCGCCGAACATCGCTCCGATCGCGAAGGCCGTCAGCTTGGTGTTGACCGTGTTGATGCCGAGCGAGCGGCAGGCGATCTCGTCTTCGCGCAGGGCTTCCCAGGCGCGGCCCACCGGCAGTTTCCGGAGCCGCGAGGAGACGGCCGCCGTGATCAGCGCCAGCACCAGGATGACGTAAAACAGGAAGATCGTGCGGTAGATCGGCGAGAATTCCAGCCCGAACCGGGCCGCGAAGCCACTCTCGGAGGCATTGAAGGGTATCCCGAAGAAACTGGGCCGCGGGATGGAGGAGATGCCCGCATAGCCGCCCGAGAATTCCACCCAGTTGATGAGCACGAGGCGGATGATCTCGCCGAAGGCGAGCGTCACGATGGCAAGGTAGTCGCCACGCAGACGCAGAACCGGAAAGCCCAGCAGCACGCCCCAGAAAGCCGCGAGGATGCCGGCGACCGGCAGGCAGATCCAGAAGGCCCAGAGCGGCCAGAAGGTCGGGCCGATCAGGTCGGCCATGAACGCCTTCACTGGCTCGCTGGTTGCGAAGAGGGCGTAGGAATAGGCTCCCACCGCATAGAAGGCGACGTAGCCGAGATCGAGCAGCCCCGCGAGGCCCACCACGATGTTCAGGCCCCAGCCCAGCATGATGTAGATCAGGATCTGGATGCCGAAATTGTCGATCCACTTGATCGCGCCCGAGGGGCCGGCCGTCGCCAGCACCATCAGCGGATAGGCGAAGAGGAAGCCCACGAAAACCGGCAGGCCGTACTTCTCGAGCTTCAGGGCGAGATCGCCCTTCGCCTTCTTCGGCTTGGCCGGGCCAAGCGCATCGCGCCGGGCAAGATAGACCCCGATGGCCAGCCTCCCGACGAAAACGGCCGCGCAGACCAGCGCCAGCATGCCGGGGCGCAAGACCAGGACCATCTGGTTGTTGAGCGATTGGTCGGTCTTCACGCCGATCAGCAGGGCGAAGAGCCCGAAGGCGACAAGGCTCGCGAGAACCGCGTCGCGCAGGATCTGGCCGTAATCGATCTTCGGTACAGAGCCGGGAGGAGAATACGCGTTCGACATCTTACACCTTCTCGACTTCCGGCTTGCCGAGCAGGCCCTGCGGCATGAAGATCAGCACGATCGCGAGGATCGAGAAGGCCGCCACATCCTTGTAGTCGATCGAGAAATAGGCTGACCACAGCGTCTCGATCAGGCCGATCAAGAGGCCGCCGAGCACCGCGCCAGGCAAGGAGCCGATGCCGCCGAGGACCGCTGCCGTGAAGGCCTTCACGCCCGGCACGAAACCGTCGGAGAACACCACAACGCCGTAATAGTTGAGGAAAAGCGTGCCCGCGACCGCCGCCAAAGCCGCCCCCATCACGAAAGTGATCGAGATGGTGCGGTTGACATTGATGCCGAGCAGTTCGGCCATCTTCTGGTCCTGCTCGCAGGCGCGCTGGGCGCGGCCCAGCGGCGTCTTCTGGACAATATACCAGAAGACCGAGAGCAGCACGACCGTGGTCACCATGATCAGTATCTGCTTGTAGGAGATCGCCACCGCAAACCCGTCCTTCTGCATCAGGACGATGGAATCACGCATCACCGGCGGGATGGGCTTGTTGCGCGGTCCCTGAGCAACCTGCACGAAATTCATCAGCAGGATCGACATGCCGATCGCCGAGATCAGCGGCGCAAGGCGGAAGGAACCGCGCAGCTTGCGGTAGGCGACCCGCTCGATGGTCCAGCCATAAAGGGCTGTGACCGCCATCGAAACCAGCAGGGCGAGCACGAGCGCCAAGAATACCATGCCGCCGGCCAGCCCCAGAACGGTGGTCACGGCCATGAAGACAATCAGCGCCACGAAGGCGGAGATCATGAACACATCACCGTGGGAGAAGTTGACCATGCCGATGATGCCGAAAACCATCGTATATCCGATGGCGATGAGGCCATAGACCGCACCCAGCGACAGCCCGTTGATGACTTGCTGCAGAAAGACTTCCATTCCCCTCACGCCTCTCCCGGATGCACGCCCCGTCTTTGGTGCGGAGACCCGTCAAGCGGATTTCGTGCCAACCCTGCCGGCCGCTCCCGAGACCGGCAGAGAACTCGACGCTACCAGTGGATGATATCCGCTGCAATCCGAGCCACCCAAGAAGTGGAGCAAGCCGGGCATGGCATCAATCCCGCAAACGGGCTTTGCGGCAGAGGATTCCGCCAAAGATTGCCACTTTGGCGGCGAGTTTCACAAACCGGGGAGTGGGCGCTCAGTCTTGCTGGCGATCCGCCAGGACAAAACCATGGCGGAAGGGATCGTGGTCATCGACGAAGATCGTGTTCAATCCGGTCATCACCGCCCAGCCCTCGATGGAGGGAATGATGGCCGGAAAGCCGCCAACCGTCGTCTCGCCCTCGACCCGCGCCTTGAACAGCGAGCCGATGATGCTCTCATGTACGAAGGTCTCGCCGGGCTGGATGCGCCCCTTCGCCGCCCATTGCGCCAGGCGCGCGGAGGTGCCGGTGCCGCAGGGGCTGCGGTCGATGGCCTTGTCGCCGTAGAACACCGCATTGCGCGCGGTTGCCCCCGGCACGGTCGGCGCCCCGGTCCAGAGCACATGCCGGCAGCCGCGGATGGCGGGATTTTCCGGGTGCACGCATTCGATGGTGCGGTTCACGGCTTCGCGCACCCGCGGGCTCAGCCGCAGGATATCCGAGGGGTTGAGGTCGGCCATGTCGCGGAAGGCGGGCTGGGAATCGACGATGGCGTAGAAATTCCCGCCATAGGAGAGATCGACCACCAGCTTGCCGAAACCCGCCACATCCAGTTCCACATCGGACTTGTAGAGGAAGGAGGGGATGTTGATGAGCTTCACGCTCGTCACGCGCCCGCCTTCCTCGGTGTAATGCGCCTCGACAACGCCAGCCGGCGTATCAAGCCGCAGGATGCCCGGGGTTTTCGGCTTCACCTGGCCCTGTTCCAGCGCGAAGGTCACGGTGCCGATGGTGCCGTGCCCGCACATCGGCAGGCAGCCCGAGGTCTCGATGAAGAGGATCGCGATGTCGCAATCCGGCCGCGTCGCGGGGTAGAGGATCGAGCCGGACATCATGTCATGCCCGCGTGGCTCGAACATCAGGGCGGTGCGGATCCAGTCGTGGCGGGCGAGGAAATCGTCGCGCCTGTCGCTCATGGTCGCGCCGTTCAGCACCGGGCCTCCGCCCACGACCATGCGCACGGGATTGCCGCAGGTATGGCCATCCACGCAGAAAAAGGTATGCCTTGCCATCGTCTTGTCCGTTCGTGTTCTCTTATGGAAACCGGATCTCGCCATCCGCGAGAACGGTGACCCGCCCGGCGGGCAACTGCGCCTGCCGGGCCTCGTCGAGGCGGAAGGCGGGCGGCGGCTTCCAGCCCATCTCGCGCCCGACCACGCAGCCGATGAGCAGGATCGCATCCGGCGCGGCGAGCAACAACGCGGCGGGCGCAATGTCGAGGCGGATCAGTTCCAGCAGCACGGCGGAGGAGGAGGATGAGCCGATCGTGCCAGGCAGCGCCAGCACCGTTCCTGCGATGCTCTGCCCGCATTGCGGATGCCGAACCTGGATGATGCGCCCCGTCGACGGGTCAACCCCGCCCCAGAAGGAGAGGGGAGCCGTCAGCGCCAGCACGGGGCCCTCGACCGTGCCCTTGTGATCGGGAAAGAGCGGTTCGGCGCGCATCATGACCAGGCCCCCGTCTCGTTGGCCAGATGGCCGGAAACGGCCGCTTCGACACATTCCGCGAGGCTCGCATAGCGCACCGCATAGCCCGTGTTTCCGGGCGCGTAATGCGCGAATTTCCCGGAATTGGTGGCGAGCACGCCCGCGATCTCGGCGAGCATGGGGGTCACCACGATGCAGGTATCGGCCACCAGCGTCACTCCGGCATCGATCAGCGCCTGGCGCTCGGGCCGGGCGAGGCCAAGCAGAGCATGCCGCCCCGTGCAGGCATAGAAGGGCCGCGCGACCTTGCGCCCGGATAGCCGCTGGATTACCTCGCGCAACTCCTCCGCCGAGCAATGCGGCGAGCCGATCGCCACGGCATCGATCGCGCTGGATCGCGTGGTGGAAAGTCCGCCGCGTGCCTTCGCGAGCCGTTCGGGCGTGACAGGGATCACGGGCAGGCCCTGCGCGCCGCCGGTCACGGTTTCCATGTCCGGCGCTTCCGGCGTCACGCCGAGAATGTGGAAGAGCCCCACCGCGCCGGCGGAGGCCGCGGCCGCGCCGAACGCCTTCAGGCGATCCTCGGTGGCAAAGCCGGCAAGGCCGGTCACGACACCCACGGCCGTCCCCGCCTCTTGCCCGTAAAGCGTGCCGATCACCGGCCAGAGCACGTCGGAACCGCGCAAAGCGGCGCTGAGGCCGGAGCAATCGAGCACGAAGATCGCGCGGCGGTTCTCCGGCTTGTGCAGCCCGTAGAAGGGCGCGCACCCGGAAATGGCGCAGGCGATGTCGAGGAAATCGCCGTAGCGGTTGGTGCGTGCGCCGAGCACGGAATTGCAGAAAGCCACCGCGTTCGATTCCCCCCAGGCGACATCACTCCCCAGGGCCGGCCGATGCCCCGCCTGATAGGGCGCGCAGGTCCAGGAAGCTTCGCAACCCATGGCCTCATAGGCCATCATCAGCCGATGCGCCATGTCATGCTGGTGTGGAGGCAGCCGGGTCTTCGCCCCGCAGGCGAGGTCAAGCCCTCCCACATTGAGCGTGGCGGGAACGGCGACCTTCGCCCCCAGTTCCACGAGCCTCTCTGCGAAGAGCGTGCCGGAATCGCCGTGGTAGAGCGCGCCATCGATATGGGCGGAGGCGACCGGAATGAGCCTTTCGGCCCCCATGAGTCGGGCGGTTTCCGCCACGATGCCGAGGGCCAGCGCCTGCGCCTCGCCGGATTGGCCAGCAAGAATGGTGCGTTCTTCCGAAGTGAGGGTCAGGGTCATCGTCTGCCGGTTCTGGTTCTTGTCTCGTGCAATTCATCGCGTGCAATTCATCGCGTGCAAGGGATCATGGGCAAGGGATCATGGGCAAGGGATCATAGGCAGGATCTGGGAAGTCGCTTCACGCGGCACGATAGCTCCCCCTGCTTGTAGCACGTGCCGGATTGCGCGAATTCCCGGCGGGCTGGCAAGCGCCTTACCGCTGCAAGGCCCTTGCAGTTTCCGGAGAAAGGTTCACATGAGGGGGCTCATCGAGAAAGCGATATCTGCGTGAATTCCCATCCCCATCCTCATCCCGATCCGCCCGTTGCCGGGCGTGGTCCTGAAGCGTTTCGGGAGGCGATGAGCCGCGTCGCCGGCGCGGTGCATGTCGTGGCGACCGATGGTCCGGCGGGTCGCGCGGGCTTGACGGCGACGGCGGTGACCTCGGTGTCCGACAGTCCGCCGAGCCTGATCGTCTGCTTGAATGCCGCGAGCCGCACGGCGGGCATCCTTGAGGCGAACGGGGCCTTCTCGGTCAACACGCTCGCGGCCGGCCATGTCGCTGTGGCGCGGCATTTTTCCCGCTCCGGCCTCTCGATGGATGAACGTTTCGCCCATGGCGAATGGCGGCAGGGGCCGGGCGGCGCGCCGCTGCTGGTCGGGGCTCTCGCGCGCTTCGCCCTCAAGGTGCAGGACCTGCGGCAGGTCGGCAGCCATTTCGTGGTGGTGGGGGAGGTGCTCGCGGCGGAGGCGGGAGCAGATGCCGAGCCGCTGGTCTATCACCGCCGCGGTTATCGCGTGCTGCATGATACGGAGCACACCTGACGGACGGTTGCCGCCACCTCGCCGAAGGCGTGATTTCGCGGAAATCCCCCGCGGAAACGATGCGCCTCGCCGGAAGCGAAGGCGCGGGGGATATTCGGAAGAGCCGCCGCGGGTGCCGAAGGGTCTTGTCACGGCAGGTCAAGGCTCGTGTCCCGATCCGGAAGGACAGGGCCGGGATGGCGAGCCATGGGAAACCCTCCGCCGAGCCGGGGCGGGAAAGCCGGTCAGCACCCGAGGAATTCAGCCACGGCCGCGTTATACGCGTCGGGAATTTCGCAATTCGAGATATGCGCTGCAGGAATTACAACCTTCTTCGCGCCCGGAATGTTCCGCGCCATGAGGTCGCCCATCGCGGGCGTCGTGGCGGGGTCCTCGCCGCCGATCAGCACGAGCACCTCGTTGGTGATGCCCCTGATGCTCTCGCGCTGGTCCATGTCGCGGATCGCCGCCGCGCAGCCGGCATAGCCCGAGGGGGAGGCCTTGCGCACCATGTCGGTCACGCGGGTCACTTCCGCCGGGTTCGCCTCGTTGAAGCTTTTCGTGAACCAGCGGAGCTTCATCGCTTCGGCGATGGGGTCCATGCCCTTCGAATGCGCCATACGGATGCGCGCGTTCCAGTCGGTCGCGGGCGGGCCCATCCAGGCGGCGGTATTGCCAAGCACGGCCTTGCCGATGCGCTCGCGATGGTGCGTCAGCAGCCACTGGCCCACCATGCCGCCCATGGAACAGCCGACCCAATGGGCCTTGTGGATATGCAGCGCATCCAGAATGCGCAGGGCATCCTGCGCGAGTTGCGCCAGCGAATAGGGGCCGGGCGTCGCGCCGGTCTCGCCATGGCCGCGCACATCATACCGGATCACCCGGTGCGTCCTGGCGAAGAGGGCGGCCTGCGCGTCCCACATCTCCAGCGCCGCGCCGAGCGAATTCGAGAACAGGATCGGATCGGCCCCTTTCGGCCCCTCGCAGGTCACGCGGAAGATGATGTCGTCGAAAGCGAGACGGATCGTTTCGGATGGCATGGCGCTTCAACCCGGTTGGCGGCAATGGGCCGCATTTTTCCGGCAATCAACTTTCGTTGGCAAGCGCCGGATGCGGCTTGACCATGGAGTTGGAATAAGTTCACATGATCAAAATCGGGATGGAATTTGCGCGCCAACAGCGAAGCAGCCCGGAGGAAAGGTCCAAAACTGCAACAGTTTTGTCCCATCGGCGGAAAGAGGAGAGGTCATGCCCAGAGTCAGTATGAATGTGAACGGCAGGGCGGTGAGCGGGGAGGTGGATGCCCGCACGTTGCTCGTGGCGTTCCTGCGCGACCATCAGCGTCTCACGGGCACGCATGTCGGCTGCGATACCAGCCAGTGCGGCGCCTGCGTGGTGCATGTGAACGGCAAGGCCATGAAGTCCTGCACGTTGCTGGCCTTGTCCTGCGACGGCGCGGATGTCGTGACCATCGAGGGCCTTGCGAGCGGTGCGGACCTCCACCCGATGCAGGCGGCCTTCCGCGAGCATCATGGCCTGCAATGCGGCTTCTGCACCCCCGGCATGATCATGGCCGCGATCGACATGGTGAACCGCCTCGGCCCGAACCTTTCGGAAGAGACCATCCGCCATGAGCTCGAAGGCAATATCTGCCGCTGCACGGGCTACCACAATATCGTGAAGGCCATTCAGGCCGGCGCCGCCGCCATGGGCGGCATGAAGGTCGCCGCCGAATAAGGCTGACATCTCGGGGTCGGGCGCGGCCCGGCCGGATATGACGGGTTTGATACATCAAGCCGCGAAACCGGGCCAGGCCCGGCCGAAGGCGGCGAGCTCGGGAGGAGCATCATGTCTGCCACTGGAATTGGCGCACGCGTTCCGCGCAAGGAAGATTTCCGATTCATCACCGGCAAGGGCAACTACACGGACGATATCAACCGTCCGGGGCAGGCCCATGCCTATTTCCTGCGGTCGCCGCATGCCCATGCGAATATCAGGAAGATCGACACGAAGAAGGCCGCTTCCATGCCCGGCGTGCTGGCGATCCTCACCGGCGATGACATCGCGAAGGACAAGATCGGCGGCCTGATCTGCGGCTGGATGATCCACAACAAGGATGGTTCGCCGATGAAGGCGGGCGCGCATCCGGCCCTGGCACAGGGCAAGGTGCGCTATGTGGGCGACCATGTGGCCGTGGTCGTCGCCGAAACCCTCGAACAGGCCAGAGATGCGGCGGAAGCGATCCAGGTCGATTACGAGAAGCTCGCCCCGGTCGTCGATCTTGCGAGCGCCACGAAGAAGGGCCAGCCGGCGATCCATGATGTCGCGCCGGACAACCAGGTCTTCGACTGGCATCTCGGCGACAAGGCGGCGGTGGATGCGGCTTTCAAGAAGGCCAAGCACGTCACCCGGCTTGACCTTGCGAATAACCGCCTCGTGCCGAACGCCATGGAGCCTCGCGCGGCGATTGGCGATTACGATCCCGGCAACGAGGCCTTCACGCTCTACACCACCTCGCAGAACCCCCATGTGGCCCGCCTCGTGCTCTCGGCTTTCATCGGCATCGCGCCGGAGCACAAGCTCCGCGTCATCGCGCCGGATGTCGGCGGCGGCTTCGGTTCGAAGATCTTCATCTACGCGGAGGAGACCGTCTGCGTCTGGGCCGCGAAGAAGGTGGGCCGCCCGGTGAAATGGGTGGCGGACCGCACGGAGGAGTTCCTCTGCGTGGCCCATGGCCGCGACCATCTCACCCATGCCGAGATGGCCATCGGCGAGGATGGCAAGATCCTCGGCCTGCGCGTGAAGACCCGCGCCAATCTCGGCGCTTATCTTTCGACCTTTGCCTCCTCGGTGCCGACTTATCTTTACGCCCCGCTGCTTTCCGGCCAGTATGATATCCCGGCGATCTATGCGGAGGTCGAGGCTGTCTACACCAACACCGCGCCGGTCGATGCCTATCGCGGCGCCGGTCGGCCGGAGGCGACCTTCGTCATCGAGCGCATGGTGGAAGTTGCGGCGCGCGAACTGGGGGAGGACCCGGCGAATTTCCGCCGCAAGAACTTCATCCGGAAGTTCCCGCACCAGACCCCGGTCATCATGTGCTATGATGCGGGCGATTATAACGCTTCGCTCGCCAAGGCCCTGGCGATGCATGACGTCAAGGGCTTTGCGAAGCGCAAGCGCGACAGCGCGAAGCGGGGCATGCTGCGCGGCATCGGCTATTCCGCCTATATCGAGGCCTGCGGCATCGCGCCTTCAGCGGCGGTAGGCTCGCTCGGCGCGGGCGTCGGCCTGTGGGAATCGGCGGAAGTCCGCGTGAACCCGATCGGCACCGTGGAAATCCTCACTGGATCGCACAGCCACGGGCAGGGCCACGAGACCACCTTTGCGCAGCTTGTCTCGGATCGTCTGGGCATTCCGATCGACAACGTGTCCATCGTCCATGGCGACACCGACAAGGTGCAGATGGGCATGGGCACCTATGGCTCCCGCTCCGGCGCGGTGGGCATGAGCGCGATCGCCAGGGCGCTCGACAAGATCGAGGCCAAGGCGAAGAAGGTCGCATCCTTCGTGCTCGAGGCCAGCGAGGCCGATATCGAGTTCAAGGATGGCAAGTTCTCGGTGAAGGGCACGGATAAATCGATCGATTTCGGCTCCGTGGCGCTTCAGGCCTACATCGCCCACAAGTTCACGGGCCAGCAGCTGGAGCCGGGGCTGAAGGAGGGGGCGTTCTACGATCCCACCAACTTCACCTTCCCCTCTGGCGTGCATATCTGCGAGGTCGAGATCGACCCGCAGACCGGCGTGACTTCGATCGAGAAATGGACTGCCGTCGACGATTTCGGCAACATCATCAATCCGATGATTGTCGAGGGCCAGGTGCATGGCGGCATCGCGCAGGGCGTGGGCCAGGCTTTGCTCGAAGGCGCGATCTACGATCAGAACGGCCAGCTCCTCACCGCGAGCTACATGGATTATGCCATGCCGCGCGCGGCGGATCTGCCGAGCTTCGCGATCGGCACGACGCTGACGCCCTGCCCCTCGAACCCGCTGGGCATCAAGGGTTGCGGCGAGGCCGGAGCGATCGCGGCCCCGGCGGCGGTGATGAACGCCATCACCGATGCTCTGGGGCACGAGAACATCGCGATGCCGGCCACGCCTCAGGCGGTTTGGAAGGCGGCGCAGGCGACCCTCGCCAAGGCAGCGGAATAACGGGCGAAAAGGAATCAGGACCATGTACGCTTTCGATTTTCACCGTCCCACCAGCCTGCGGCAGGCCGCGAACCTCATCGCGAAGAACGGCGATGCGAAGCTTCTCGCGGGGGGGCACACGCTCATCCCCACGCTGAAGCAGCGCCTCGCCAGCCCTTCGGCGCTCATTGATCTCACGGGGATTCCCGAACTCTCGGGCATCACTGAGAAGGGCCGCACGCTGGTGATCGGCGCCACGACCTCGCATGCGGAAGTCGCGGGCTCGGCGCTCGTGCAGGCCCGCCTGCCGGGCCTTGCGGCCCTCGCGGGCGGCATCGGCGATCCGCATGTGCGCCACAAGGGCACGATCGGCGGCTCGATCGCCAACAACGATCCTGCGGCGGATTATCCCGCCGCGATGCTCGCTCTCGGGGCCACCATCGTGACCAACAAGCGGCGGATGGCCGCTGACGCGTTCTTCACCGGCATGTTCTCGACCGCACTCGACGAGGGCGAGATCATCACGAAGGTCATCGTGCCGACAGGCGGGAAATTCGCTTACGCGAAGTTCCGAAACCCGGCCTCGCTCTATGCGATGGTCGGTGTCGCGGTGGGCAAGAAGGGTGGTGTGGTCCGCGTCGCGGTCACGGGTGCCGGCTCGGATGGCGTGTTCCGCTGGGAAGCGGCGGAGGCGGCGCTGAAGGCGCGCTTCAACTCCAGGGCCCTCGATGGCGTGAAGACGCCGGCGGCGAAGGACCTCAACTCCGATATCCACGCTTCGGCGGAATATCGCAGCCACCTGATCGGGGTGATGGCGAAGCGCGCGGTGGATGCCGCCAACGCGAAGTGAAACAGAAATGGGGAGGGCGCGGCCTGAACCGCGCCCTGCCGCCTCAGCCCATCAAAGGGTAGAAGAACCGCTCTTCGCTGATCTTGCCGTCGCGCACGCTGTAGAGCGCCCATTCCTTGCTCTGCAGGCGCTGACCGGTTGCCTTGATCGTGAAATCCATGTCGAATTCCACGAGGAACTGGTTGCCGTTGACGAACGGGCCTTCGGTGGTGACCTCGTGCATCTCATGATTGGCGTAAAACCATTCTCCCTTGGCCTGGACTTCTGCTGCGCCCTTGCAGACGGCCATGGGGCTTTCCTTCGCCTCAAGGCTGACGATGTTCTCGGCATTGAACTTCCGGGCGGCGCCTTCATGGTCGCCGGCCTTGAGAAGAGCGGTGAAGGCTTCGGCGGTTTCTTTCGTGTTCATCGTGGGTGTCCTGGTCAGATGGCGTGAAACTGTGCTGGTCAAACGAACAGCCCTGTCGCCCTACCGTTTCCATGCTGACATGATGTGTCAGTATCCCTTCCTGCCGAAAGCATTTTGATGATCGCTCTTCCCGCCTCCATCGCCGAGACGAAAGCCCTGCTCGCAAGGCAGAACTACGTGGGCGACACGGCGCTCGCGACGGTGATTTTCCTTGCGCTGCGCATGGGCCGTCCGCTCTTCCTTGAGGGCGAGGCCGGCGTGGGCAAGACCGAGATCGCGAAGGTGCTCTCGGCGGGGCTCGGCCGCAAGCTCATCCGCCTGCAATGCTACGAGGGGCTCGATGCGGCTTCCGCGCTGTATGAATGGAACTATGCCGGGCAGATGATGGCGATCCGCCTCGGCGAAGCGGCTGGCGAGACGGATCGCGATCGCCTCGCGGCGGATGTATTCTCGAACCGCTTCCTGCTGCGCCGCCCGCTGCTGCAGGCTTTGGAGCCCGATCCCGCGGGGCCGCCCGTGCTGCTGATCGACGAACTCGACCGCACGGATGCCGCCTTCGAGGCTTTTCTCCTGGAAATCCTCTCGGATTTTCAGGCGACCATCCCCGAGATCGGCACGGTGAAGGCGGAAAAGCCGCCCATCGTCATCCTCACCTCCAACCGCACGCGCGAGGTGCATGATGCGCTCAAGCGTCGCTGCCTCTACCATTGGGTCGATTACCCCGATGCCAGCCGCGAACTCGCCATCCTCGCGGCGAAGGTGCCGGGCGTGCCGGCGCGGCTCTCGAAGCAGATCATCGCCTTCGTGCAGGCGATCCGGCGGGAGGAGCTTTTCAAGGCGCCCGGCGTCGCCGAGACGCTCGACTGGGCGACCGCTCTGGTGGAGCTTGATGCCGTCGCACTCGATCCCGAAATCGTTTCCGATACGCTCGGCGCGCTGCTGAAAGTGCAGGACGATATCCTGCGCATGCAGACGGGGCTCGCCAAGCAGATCCTCGATGAGATCAAGGCCGTGAAATGACCGAAAGACTTTCAAACAGAAAGGCTGGTAATATTTGGGCCGGTTGGTTGTTGGCAAGCTTGGCAGAGTCGTGGCCACTTAGTAAAAATATTGAATATCATGAGATAATTTCTGAAACAGGCGTTTCCATTGAAAACAAAAAAGCGAATATTCTGCAGTTTTGAACCTGATTGAATGGTTATATAGGGAGGGATATATTTTTTACCATGAAATGCATTATAGTTCAGGGGAGATTACAAGGATAACAATTACAAAAAAATGTATGGAAATTTTATCAATTAATATTGAATCTCTTGATGGAAAAAATCTCGGCGATGCGATGATCGATGCTGCAAAAGATATTGGAAGAGATGCAACAAAAGACGTAGCAAAAGGACAGTTGGCTAACTTTTTTGGCCAATTAATTGGTGGAATTATAAAGAACGCTTCAGGTGGTTAAATATGCAGTTGGATCGCTCCTGTGGAACCTGCACGCTCTGCTGCAAGCTGTTTCCCGTGCCGCCGCTCGAAAAGCCGGCGGGGAAGTGGTGCCCGCATGTGGTGCAGGGAAGGGGCTGCGGCATCCACGAGACGCGGCCTCAGCTATGCCGCGCCTTCGATTGCCAATGGCTCGAAAACCCCGATCTCGGGCCGGAATGGAAGCCGGAAATCTCGAAATTCGTGCTTTCCATCTATCCTGGCACGAATTCCCTCGCGGTGACGGTCGATCCCGGCTTTCCCGGCAACTGGCGGCAGGAGCCTTACTTGCGCAACCTGCGCCGCTGGGCCGAGGCCGCGCTCCGGCAGGGTGATCAGGTGATCGTGTTCACCGGCGGCAAGGCGACCGCCATCCTGCCGGATCGCGAGGAGGATCTCGGCGAGATTGGCCCGGGCGATTCCATCGTCTCGCTGAAGAGCCCGCGCGGTTACGCGGTCGAGGTGCGTCGTGGCGCCCGCGCCTGAAACCGCGATCGGCGGGAACCTTGCAAAAAACATTGTGTTTTTTGCCAGAACATTGCGCGCGGCCGGCATGAAGGTGGGGCCGGGCGCGGCGCTGGATGCCGTCTCCGCCGTCGAGGCCATCGGTCTGGGGCATCGCGAGGAATTCCGCGCCGCGCTCGAAAGCGTTTTCGTGAAGCGCCGGCCCGATGCCGAGCTTTTCGATCAGGCCTTCCGGCTGTTCTGGCGCAGGCGGGCGCTGGTCGAGAAGATGATGTCGGTTCTGATGCCCATCGCGCCGACCAACCCGGAGGACAAGCGCAGGAACACTTTGCGCCGCCTCGCGGATGCGATGTATGAGAGCCGCGAGCCGCCGGCGGATGCCAAGCCCAGGGAAGAGCTCGACCTCGATTCCCGCCTCACCGTTTCCGACATCGAAATGTTCCGCCAGCGTGATTTCGAGGGGATGACCACGGCCGAAATCGCCGAGGCGAAGCGCCAGATCGCGCGGCTCACGCTGCCGCTTCACACCGTGAAAACGCGGCGCTTCATCGCGCATCCGCGCGGGGCTTCGCTCGATATGCGGGCGAGCCTGCGCGCCTCGATGCGCGGCGGCGGGGCGGGGCTCTCGCTGGAGCGCCGGCAGCGCCGCGAGGAGATGCCGCCGCTCGTGGCGATTTGCGACATTTCCGGCTCCATGAGCCAGTATTCGCGGATTTTCCTGCATTTCCTGCACGCTCTGGCCGAAAGTGGCCGGCGCGTGCATGCCTTCACTTTCGCGACCGAACTCACCAACATCACCCGTGCCCTGCGCACCACGCGTGATCCGGAGCTGGCGCTCGCCGGTGCCTCGAAGATGGTGCGCGACTGGGATGGCGGCACGCGGATCGGGCAGGCCTTGCACGAATTCAATCGCCTTCACGCGCGCCGGGTGATGGCCGGTGGTCCGATCGTTCTGCTCATCACCGATGGCCTCGAACGCGAGGGCACGGACGAACTCGCGCGTGAAATGGGCCGCCTGCATCGTCTGTCGCGCCGGCTCATCTGGCTCAACCCGCTTTTGCGGTTTGATGGCTTCGAGGCGAAAGCGGCGGGCATCCGCGCCATGCTGCCGGCGGTTGACGAGTTCCGCACGCTCCATAATCTCGCCGCGATGGGCGATCTCTGTGAGGCGCTCTCCGCCTCGCGCAGCGCAGACGCGGACCCGCGACGTTTTCTGAAGAGAGGTGCGGCATGACCCTCAAGGATCTGACCCTGAACGATTCCGAATTGCTGGCGCGTGCCGAGGCTTGGGCCAAGGCGGGGCGGGGGGTTGCCATCGCCACGGTCATCGAGACCTGGGGCTCCGCGCCGCGGCCCGTGGGCTCGCATCTTGTCATTGATTCAGAGGGGAATTTTGAAGGCTCCGTCTCCGGCGGCTGCGTCGAGGGCGCGGTGGTGGCGGAAGCGCTGGAGGTGATCGAGAGCGGCGAGCCGCGCAATCTCGAATTCGGCGTGGCCGACGAGACCGCCTGGCGGGTTGGCCTCTCCTGCGGCGGCAAGATCGCCGTGCGGGTGGAGCCGATAACATGAACCTCGACGATCTCGTTGAACTCAACCGGCGGATTGCCAATCGCGAGCCAGTGGCCGTTGTTACTGCGCTTGAAGTTGGTCTTGAGCCGGGCGATCGAGTGGTGATCGTCTCGCCGGATGAGGTCAGCACGCAGTACTATGCGGAGCCGCTGCGGGAGGCGTTCCGAACCGGCAAGAGCGGCTTGGTCGAGGTTGAGGGGCACCGGTTCTTCCTCAACATCCACCTGCCGCCCGTGAAGTTGATCGTGACGGGCGCGGTGCACATTTCGCAGGCGCTGGCCGAAATGGCGCGTCTCACGGGGCTCGATTGCACGATCATCGATCCGCGCACGGCCTTCGCGACGCCCGAGCGCTTCCCCAACGTGACGCTTCTCGCGGAATGGCCGGATCAGGCTTTAATGCGCGTGAAGCCGGATCGGTTCACGGCCTTTGTCGCGCTCACGCATGATCCGAAGATCGACGATCCGGGTTTGATCGCGGCGCTTCGCGCGGGCTGCTTCTATATCGGCGCGCTCGGCAGCCGGAAGACCCATGCGAAACGTGTGGAACGACTGCAATCGCAAGGCTTTACGGCGGAGGAGATTGCGCGCATCCATGCGCCGATCGGCCTCGATATCGGGGCTGTCAGCCCGCCGGAAATCGCGGTCTCCATTCTGGCCGAGATCATCTCGACCATGCGCGCGAAGCGCCGGGCCGCCTGATGTTTTTCGGCACGGTCCCCGTTGCTGAAGCTGCGGGCGGCGTGCTCGCCCACAGGGTCAGAGCTGCGGAAAAGGTGCTTGCGAAGGGCCATGCGCTGAGTGCGGAGGATTGCGCGAGCCTCGCCATGGCGGGCGTGGCCGAGGTCACCATCGCGCGGCTCTCGCCCGGCGACATGCCGGAAGACGAGGCCGCGCGGCGGCTCGCGCGCCAAGCAGCCGGGCCAGGAATCCGATGTGCCGAGGCCTTCACGGGCCGCGTGAACCTTTTCGCCGAAGCCGATGGCGTGCTGGTGCTCGACGAGGCCGCCATCCACGCTTTCAACGCGCTCGATGAAGGCATGACTTTGGCGACCCTGTCGCCGTTCCGGCGCGTGAAGGCCAACGAGATGGTCGGAACGGTCAAGATCATCCCCTTCGCGTTGCCTGGCACAGTGGTGAAGGCCGGGTGCCAGACGCTTTCCGCACCGCCCATCCGCGTGGCGGCGTTCCGGCCGAAGCGGGTGGGTCTGATCCTGCTCGCCACGTCGGAGATGAAGCCGTCAGTGCTGAACAAGACGGCCCGCGTCACAGCCGAACGGGTAGCTTCCCTGGGCGGCGCAATCGCCTTCGAGCGGCGCCTTCCGCATCGGAAGGAGGCTCTGGCCGAGGCGTTGCAAGCGCTTGATCCGAAAGCACTGGACATCCTCATCGTCTTTGGTGCCGCCGCGATCTCCGACCGGCGCGACGTCATCCCCGCCGCGATTGAGGCGATCGGCGGGCGCGTGATCCATTTGGGCATGCCCGTCGATCCCGGCAACCTGCTGCTCCTCGCGGAATGGGCGGGCAAGCCCGTGCTCGGTGCGCCGGGCTGTGCGCGCTCGCCGGCGGAGAACGGTTTCGATTGGGTTCTGGAGCGGCTTTTCGCCGATCTGCCGGTGACGGCGCGGGATATCCGCGCCATGGGCGTCGGCGGGCTCCTCATGGAGATCATCTCGCGGCCGCAACCGCGCGCGGGAGAGGAGATGTGAGGCTCGGCGCGATCATTCTTGCGGCCGGTCAATCCTCCCGTTTCGAGGATGGGCACAAGCTTCTCACGGTTTTCAGGGGCAGGCCGATTCTCGGGCATGTGCTTGAATTGGCGCGGGATTGCCCGTTTGCGGATCGCCTGGTTGTCACGGGGTCCGAGCGCGGAAGGGTTGAAGCGCTCGCGCATGCGGCGGGTATCCGCACTGCGCATAACCCGGATTTCGCAGATGGCCTTTCGACCTCGCTGAAGGCGGGAATCGCAGCGCTTCCACCAGGGATCGACGGCGCGTTCATCCTGCTGGGTGACATGCCGCTGATTACCCGCGACACGCTTCAGGCTCTCGAGAAAGCCGCGCAAGCCGCACCGGAAATGGCTGCTTTCGTGCCGGTTTTCGGCCGGGATTGGGCGCATCCGGTGCTTCTGATGCGCAAGGTCTTCCCGGAACTCGCGAGCCTCTCCGGCGATCAGGGCGCGCGAAAACTCCTGCAGGCGCGGGGTGATGTCGCGCTCGTGCCGGTCGATGATCCCGGCAGCCTTGCCGATATCGATACCCGCGCCGATCTCGCGCGCGTCGCTGGTCCGAATGCGCCTCCCCGCACGTAAGGGAGGGGCGGGCGAAATGGCCCGGTGATGGGCGGTATCTTTATGACCAGAACAGCGATCATCCATGGCGGCGCGGGCGGTATTGGCGCAGCAACAGCGAAGCAGCTTTCCGCGCAAGGCTTTCGCCTTCATCTCGTGGGACGCGATGCGGACAAGCTCGCGGGCGTCGCGGGACCGCTGGGCGCGACCTTCACGGCCGGCGACGTGACGGATGCCAGCCTTTTCGCCCGCGTGATGGCCGAGAGCGGATTTTCGAGCCTCGATGCCCTGGTCTATGCGGTTGGCACCATCAACCTGAAACCCTTGCAGCGCCTCACGGAAGCGGATTTCTTCCGGGATTTCCAGGTGAACGCGCTGGGCGCCGCTCTTGCGGTGCAGGCGGCCTTGCCGGCGCTGAAGGCGGCCGAAGCCACGAGTTCCGTCGTGCTGTTTTCCACGGTCGCCGTGGCGCAGGGCTTCACGGCGCATGCCTCGGTTTCCATGGCGAAGGGCGCGGTGGAGGGCCTCGTGAAGGCCTTGGGCGCGGAGCTTGCCCCCAAGGTGCGCGTGAATGCCATCGCGCCCTCGCTGACGAAGACGCCGCTTGCCAAGGCGCTGACCGGCAACGAGGCCATGGCGAAGGCCATCGGCGAGATGCATGCGCTGCAGCGTCTGGGCGAGGCGGAGGATGTCGCCGGCCTCGCCGCCTTCCTCGCAGGCGGCCAGTCCAGCTGGATCACGGGGCAGGTCTTCGCGGTCGATGGCGGCCGCTCGACGCTGCGCACGAAGGGCTGAATGGTGAGGAGGCTCTCTTGCCGCGCGGCGTGAAGAAGCAGAACCTGCCCGAAAAGCCCTGTCTCGCCTGCGGCCGCCCGTTCACCTGGCGGAAAAAGTGGGAAAAGCTGTGGCATGAGGTGAAATTCTGCTCCGACCGCTGCCGCATGGACGCAAGAAAGCGGAAAGCCTCATGAAGACCCTGCGCCTCGTGCTCGGCGACCAGCTTACCCGGTCGATCTCGAGCCTTGCCGATCTCGAACCGGCGCGTGATGTGGTGCTGATGGTCGAGGTCGCCGCCGAAGCGACTTACGTTCGCCATCACAAGCAGAAGATCGCGCTGATCTTCTCGGCCATGCGGCATTTTGCGGAAGGCTTGCGCGGCGAGGGGATCACGGTCGATTACGTGGCGCTGGAGGATCAGGGCAATACCGGCTCCTTCGAGGGCGAGTTGCGCCGGGCGCTTCTGCGCCACGAGCCGGATCGGGTCATCGTCACCGAGCCCGGCGAATGGCGTGTGTGGCAGATGATGCTCGAATGGCGCGAAACCATGCCGGTGCCCGTGGAGATCCGCGCGGATGATCGCTTCGTCGCCTCGCGTGACGAATTCGCGGCTTGGGCGAAAGGCCGGAAAACCTACCGGATGGAGTTCTTCTATCGCGAGATGCGGCGCAAGACCGGGCTTCTGATGAAAGGTGATGTTCCCGTGGGCGGGCAATGGAATTTCGACGCGGAGAACAGAAAGAGCCTGCCCGCAGGCTACCATCCGCCCCAGCGTTTGCGCTTCGAGCCCGATGCCGTCACGCGCGAGGTTCTGGCGTTGGTAGAGCGGCATTTCCCCGATCATTTCGGCGATCTCGCGCCGTTCGGCTGGCCGGTGACGCGGGCCGATGCGCTCAAGGCGCTGGATCATTTCATCGCGGTGGCACTCGAAGGCTTCGGCGATTTCCAGGATGCGATGAAGCGGGGCGAGGATTTCCTGCACCATGCTTTGCTCTCGCCCGCGCTGAATATCGGGCTCCTCACGCCCATGGAGCTCTGCCGCGCGGCGGAGCGGGCCTATCTCGAAGGGCGTGCGCCGCTCAATGCCGTCGAGGGTTTCATCCGGCAGGTGATCGGCTGGCGGGAATTTGTGCGCGGCCTCTACTGGAACGAGATGCCGGGCTATGCGGAAACCAACGCGCTTTCCGCGAGGCGCGCCCTGCCGGATTTCTACTGGACCGGCGAAACCGATCTCGCCTGCCTGAAGGAATGCATCACGGCGACCCGGCGCAATGCCTATGCGCATCACATCCAGCGGCTGATGGTCACGGGGAATTTTGCCCTGCTCGCCGGGGTGGCGCCGCGCGAAATCGAGCAATGGTATCTGCTGGTCTATGCCGATGCCTTCGAATGGGTGGAACTGCCCAATGTGCACGGCATGGTGATGTTCGCCGATGGCGGGTTGCTCGCTTCGAAGCCCTATGCCGCCTCGGGGGCCTATATCGACCGGATGTCGGATTACTGCGCGGGCTGCCGTTACGATCCGGCAGTGAAATCCGGCCCCGGCGCCTGCCCGTTCAACCCACTCTACTGGAACTTCCTGATCGAGAACGAAGACAAGCTCGGCAACAATCCGCGCATGGCCATGCCCTATCGCAATCTCCGGCGCTTCTCGGCCGAGAGGCGCGCGGAGATCACGCGGGAAGCCGCGGCTTTTCTCGATGAAGTCGCACCGCGACAGGGCTAGAGCATCCGCCCGCCAAGTGGATACCGGTTGGCGGAAAAAGCGGATGCGAAAACAAGAAGATAGAGCGCCAGATCTGATTCAATCAGATCGGTTTGCGCTCTAGAGCATCCCACCGCCAAGTGGATACCGGTTGGCTGAAAATGCTCTAGTAGTAGTAAAGCGCGGTGATCTCGGCATAAGCCGAGGAGCGCTCCCTCCGGCGCCATTCGTAGCCCGCCGAGCCGTTGAGCCCGAAACTCCCGAAACTCAGCCCGTTGGCATGGAGGCCCATGCGCATCTTGAGCCAGGAATCGCGACCGATCACGCCGCCCACGCTGCGTTGCCTGCCGGCAGAGAAGGAAACCTCCGGCCCGATCGCGGTATTGCGCCACCCGGTCGAAAATCCGTGGCGCAGGCGCAGGAACCCGCTGGCTTCCGCGGCATCCACCAGCAATGTGCCGCTGGTGAAGCCATCGCGCAGGGTGGGGTGATTGTTCCAGCTCTGCCAGAACTCGATCATGGCGGCTGCTCCGAGGCGTCCCTTGTAGCGCGTCACCGCGCGCTCCCGCGGCGAGTGGAGGCTGAGGCTGGGCCCGGCATAGGCCGAGATCGACAGCGCGCCGATCTGCCATTCATGGCCGAGAAAGATGCGCCCGCCCGCGAAGCGGTTGAACCGGCCGATGACCAGCGGGTCCCGCTCGCGGAACTTCGTGCCGAGGCTGTAGAGAAGGCGGAAACCCGGCTTGTCGAGGCCCGAGAAGGGCGCGAGCTTGGCGCCACTGGAAAGATAGAAGGCCCAATCGGAGGCGCTGGTGCTGATGAAGGCCACGCCAAGGTGCCTGGCCTTGGGGGGCGCATCGAAGAAACCCAGCTCTTCCGCTTGTGAATCCAAAGGGATGCCGGTTTTCACCAGCAGCGCCAGAAGACCTGCCATCCGAACTCGATCTTGCCCCATCCCGGCTCTAGGACGCATCAGCCCGAGGCAATCGTCAAGCCTGTTCCGGCACCCCGCCCGCAATTTCCCGAATTCGCCGCCGCGCCTGCCGGTGGAATGCGGGGCTTGCAACGCCTGAAACCCCCGCTACAAGCAAATTGGCCGGGCATGTCAGGGGGCAGGGGCGGTTCTTGCGTATCCACGAAATTCTAGCCAACCTGCTGCAGCCGAGGGGTGATGCCAGCCATCTGGGCGAGCAACCCAGTGTCGAGGATATCATTTCCGCGCTGGGTCCGCGCAGCTTTGGCATCGTGCTGGTGCTGTTCGGCCTGCCCAATCTGCTGCCGGTTCCCGGCTTGCCCATCCTCTGCGGTTTCATCATCGGCATCATCGCCTTCCAGATGGTCATCGGAAAGGATCATCTGCTGCTGCCCCCCTGGGTGGGGCGGCGGCGGCTGAAGCGGGGCGATCTTGCGCGCGTGGTCGGACGGGCCACGCCCACGCTTCGCACCGTGGAAAGCGCGATGCGCCCAAGGTGGCTGGCGCTGACATCGCCGGCCCTCTCGCGGGTGATCGGCGTGCTCCTGCTCATCCTCGCGACGGCCTTGATGGCGCCGATCCCCTTCTTCGGAGGCATCGCACCGGGTTTTGCCGTCATCCTGCTGGGCCTTGGCCTTGCGGAACGCGATGGCCTCTTCATCGTGTTCGGCACGGTGACGAGCGTCTTCGCGGTTCTGCTGACCATCACCGTGACGATCGCGATCCTGAAATCGCTGACCTTCCTGATCGTCTGAGGTTCAGGCGGCGCTGATCTGGTGCAGGGGCAGGCGGCTGATATCACCGTCGTTGCGCAGCAATTCATCGAGCTGCTCGGCGGGAACGGGCTTCGAGAACAGGTAGCCCTGCAGCAGGTGGCAGCCCACGGCCTGCAGGAAACGGCGCTGTTCCTCCGTCTCGACGCCCTCGGCCGTGACTTCGAGGCCGAGCGCGCGCCCCAGATGCACGACCGAATGCACAAGGATCGCGCTTTCGCCTGTCGCTTCCATCTGATCGAGGAAGGACTTGTCGATCTTGATCTTGTCGAAGGCGAAGCGCCGCAGATAGATCAGTGAGGAGTAACCCGTCCCGAAATCATCGAGCGCGAGCTTCACGCCGAGCGCGCGCAATTCCATCATCGCGGCCTGGGCCTGGTCGGCATCCTCGACGAGCACGCCTTCGGTCAGTTCCAGTTCGAGCTGATGCGATTGAACCGCGCATTCCTTCAGGACATTGGCGACCGAGGACACGAAGTCCTTCTGCCGGAACTGCACGGCCGAGACATTCACGCCCACGCGCAATCGCGGCCAGCGCGCGGCATCGCGCATGGCGCGCCGCATCACCCATTCGCCCAGCGGCACGATGAGCCCGCGCTCTTCCGCCGCCGCAACGAACATGGCCGGCGAGATCATCCCATGTACCGGGTGACGCCAGCGCACGAGCGCCTCGACCGAGGCAATTCGGCCGGTATCGGCATGCACTTGCGGCTGGTAGACGAGGGTGAGTTCGTCGCGCTCGATGGCGCCGCGCAGCTCGTCATCCACGAGTTTGCGCATGCGCTCATGTTCGTTCATCCGGTGTTCGTAGAGGTTGAACCGGTTCCGCCCCTCGTTCTTCGCTCGATAGAGGGCGGTATCGGCCGCGCGCAGCAGGGTCGCGCTGTCGGTGCCGTCGCTCGGGCCGATCGCGATGCCGATGGTGACGCCGATGCGGATGTCGATCCCGTTCATCATGAAAGGTCGGTTCGTGGCATCCACGATGGCCTGCGCGAGGCGCGTCGCATCGAGATGCGAGCGCACGCTCGGAAGCAGGATGGCGAATTCGTCGCCACCGAGGCGGGCCAGCACGTCGGTCTGGCGCAGGAGCGGGCGCACGCGCGCGCCGAATTCCACGAGAACGCCATCGCCGGCCGCGTGCCCATAGGTGTCGTTCACGTCCTTGAACTTGTCGAGATCGAGCAGCAGCACCGCGAGCGAATGACCGCGATGCGGCAGGTCGCCGATGTTCTCGTTCAGCGCATCGATGAAGACCGTGCGGTTCGGCAGGCCCGACAGCGCGTCGTGGCGCGCCTCGTGGCTGGCCTGCGCCTCGCGGTGCAGCAATTCCTCGGTGCTATGGCGGATGCGCCGGAAGAGCAGCACGCCGACCGTCGCCACCACGCAGGTGCCGATCAAGCCGAAAAGCGCGAGTTCGCGCAGGATATCGGCGGCTTCACGTGCCGGGTCCCAGATGACGGTCATCACCGCGCGGCTGTCCTGACCGGCGATCGACAGGCTCGTTTCCAGCGTGGAACGCCCGGGAATGACGCGGAGGTTGGGCAGGGCGAGCATGGTCGCGAGGCGGCGCAGTGTCAGCGCGTTGATCGGCCGGGTGGCGACCAGCACGAGATTGCGCCCCACGGGAAGGGTGGCGAAGGTCATCAGCCCGGTGCCGTCCTGCACCACGCGTGCTTCGCGGCCGATGCCGAGCGTGGTGCCTTCCATGCCGCGCATGCGGGAATTGTCGACCAGGGCCTGCACCGCGCGCGCGCGTTGAGCCGCCACTTCCGGCTCGCCGGCTTCCGCCAGCGTCACCCCATCCATGCGGCTCACGAGAATGGCGTAATCGAGGTTCTGCCGGAGCAGCAGGTTCTGCAGGATGCGGTCGCGCTCCGCACGGGTCTGGTTTCCGGAGACGAGATCACCCAGGCCTTCATCGCGTGAGAGTAGGCCGAGCAATGCTTCGGCCTCGTAGTGAAAGCTTTGCGTGAGCTGATGTTTTTCGCGTTCCAGCTCGACGCTCAACTGCCGCGTCGCGGCGGAATGGGCCACAAAAGCGATGCTTCCCACCACGCACAGCACGAGCAGTGCGATCGGGATGAACAAGATCGACACGAGATGCCTGTTTCCAGCCTGTGACTTCTTCGAAACCATCCCGTGGACCAACGCAACGCCACTGTTACAAATGCACACTGATTCCTTTATCGGAAAGAAGGTTTACGGCGCGTTATCCTGCGCGTCATTTGCAGCCGGAACGTTCGAAAATCGCGGATCGGCTACAGGAGGCCCATGGCGCGGAAGCTCGCATGGCCTTTCCGACCGATGATAAGGTGGTCGTGAACCGTCAGGCCCAGCGCTTCGGCATGCTCGATGATCTCGCGCGTCATCTCGATATCCGCGCGTGATGGCGTCGTGTCGCCGGAGGGGTGGTTGTGGACGAGGATGATCGCGGAGGCATTGAGCTGCAGGGCGCGGCGCATGATCTCGCGCGGATAGACCGGCGTGTGGTCGACCGTGCCCTTCTGCATCATCTCGTCGCGGATGAGGCCGTTCTTCTTGTCGAGGAAGAGCACGCGAAGCTGTTCGATCTCGGCGAAGCCCATCGTGGTGCGGCAGTAATCGAGCACCGCCTCCCAGGAGGAAAGCACCTGCCGGCCGCGAATGGCGCCCTGGCTGATGCGCCGCGCGGCGGCCTCCAGCAGTGTCAGGTCATGCACGATGGCCGGGCCGACGCCTTTCACCTCGGCGAGGTGTTCGGGCGCGGCGCCGATCACTTCCGCGAAGCTTCCGAACCGGGCAATGAGCGCCTTCGCGACCCCCTTCACATCCGCGCGCGGAATGGAGCGGAACAGCACAAGCTCCAGCAATTCGTAATCCGGGAGTTGGTCCGGCCCTTCGGCAAAGCGCGCGCGGAGGCGTTCGCGATGGCCATGGTAATGCGGAGCCTCGGCAGCGTTCGCCGGCAGATCACTCTGCAAGCTCGCTTCCCCCGGGGCTTTCCTGCGTTGGCCTTTGCCTTTCGGGCGTGAGGGAGGGGATGCACGGTCTGTCATGCGCGGTCAGGGCAGGGTGGCGGGCCTCGGAGGCGCCGGCTGGGCCGGGAAATCCAGCCCCTTCGGCGAGCGCGTGAAGATCTCGACGCCCGTCTCGGTCACTCCGATGGTGTGCTCGAACTGGGCGGAGAGCGAGCGATCACGCGTCACGGCCGTCCAGCCATCTGCGAGGATCTTCACATGCGGGCGCCCGAGATTGATCATCGGCTCGATGGTGAAGAACATGCCGGGTTTCAGCACTGCGCCTTCGCCGGCCCGGCCGTAATGCAGGATGTTGGGCTCGTCATGGAAAAGCTGGCCGAGGCCATGGCCACAGAAATCCCGCACCACCGAGCAGCGCTCGGCTTCCGCAAAGACCTGGATCGCCTCGCCGATATGTCCGAGCGTCGCGCCGGGCTTCACGACCGCCATGCCCCGCTCGAGGCTTTCATGCGTGACCTCGAGAAGGCGCATGGCGCGCCGCGGAATTTCGCCCACGGCATACATGCGGCTTGCATCCCCATGCCAGCCATCGACGATGAATGTCACGTCGATATTGACAATGTCGCCCTCGCGCAGGGGCTTGTCCGAGGGGATGCCGTGGCACACCACATGGTTGATGCTGGTGCAGCAGGAACGCGGATAGCCATGGTAATAGAGCGTGGCCGGGAACGCCTTGTGATCTATGGCGAATTCGAACACCGCGCGGTCGATCGCGTCGGTTGTCACGCCGGGCTGAACCATCGGCACCAGCATGTCGAGCGCCTCGGCCGTAAGGCGCCCGGCCTTGCGCATGGCCGCGAAGGCTTCCGGCCCGTGCAGACGGATCGAGCCCGGCTGGCGGCGAACGAGGGTGGTGGAATTATTCATGAAAGAAATATGGCTCCGCAGATCTTGAGCGGCAAGGGAATGCCACAAGGTTTAGAGCATTTTCCGATCCAGTGGATACCGGTTGGTCGAAGAAAATGCGTGAAATAATCAGGAATGAGAGCGGACGGCCTCTTTCAATCAGATCGGACTCCGCTCTCGTCGGTTCGCTGCACGGCTCCAGGAGCGATTTTGCGGGATGCCGGACGAGCAGATCCCGCGTGCATTTTCCGCGATCCGGGATTATGGGCAGCCCATGATCGAACTTTCCACCAATGCGCCCGGCTGGGGCGCGCATGCGCCGCGCGGCGCCGTTGCCCGCCTCATCGGGCTCACCCGATCCATGCCCGCCGGCTGGCTGGGCAAGCGCCTCGGCTTTGCCTTCCGCAAGCTTGCGATCCTGCTGCTGGGCGGCAGGCCGGTGGATGCGGAGAGCCTCGGCGCCCGCTTCCGCCTCGCGCCCTACAACAATGTCTGCGAAAAGCGCATTCTCTTCGCGCCGCAGGATTTCGATGCGGCCGAGCGTGAATATCTCGCCGGGCTGATTGGTGCGCGTTTCACCTTCCTCGATATCGGCGCGAATATTGGCGGCTATGCCCTTGCGCTTGCGGCCAGGGCGGGGCGCGACGCGCGCATCCTCGCCTTCGAGCCGCAGCCAGACGTGTTCGATCGGCTCATCTTCAACATCAGCATCAACCCCTTCGGCACGGTGAAGGCCATGGCTTTGGCCGTGGCGGATCGCGACGGCGAACTCACGCTCTTTCTCGATCCCGCCAACCAGGGCGAGGCGAGCGTGAAGATCGTCAATCAGGATCGCGCCGGCCGCGTCCGCGTTCCCGCCCGCGCATTGCTCGGGATCG
This sequence comes from Rhabdaerophilum sp., assembly GCF_046092605.1. Classification (NCBI taxonomy): domain Bacteria; kingdom Pseudomonadati; phylum Pseudomonadota; class Alphaproteobacteria; order Hyphomicrobiales; family Rhabdaerophilaceae; genus Rhabdaerophilum; species Rhabdaerophilum sp. Next base: position 28,314 of record NZ_JBJTDY010000045.1, read on the forward strand.
TGGAGGATGAGGGCCTTGACCATATCGATGCGATGAAGCTCGATGTGGAAGGCGCCGAGGACATCATCCTCCAGCGCTTCCTCACCGATGCGCCCGCAAACCTCTGGCCCCGCGCCATCGTGCTGGAAAAGGGCGAAAGCCGCTGGAGCATCGATCTCCTCGGCTTCCTTGCCTCCAAAGGCTATCGCCGCGTGATGGAAACGCGCAACAACCACGTGCTGGAACATGCGCCATGAGCCAGGTGACCGCCGCCATTCTGGTGATCGGCGACGAGATTCTCTCGGGGCGCACCAAGGACAAGAATATCGGCTACATCGCCGAATATCTCACCAATTCCGGCATCGACCTGCGCGAAGTGCGCGTGGTGCCGGATGTGGAGGAGGAGATCGTCGGCGCGATCAACGCCTTGCGTTTGCGCTACACCTACCTCTTCACGACCGGTGGCATCGGCCCGACTCATGATGACATCACCGCAGATTGCGTGGCCAGGGCTTTCGGCGTCTCGATCGCGGTCGATGAGCGCGCGGTCAACGTCATGCTCGATCGCTACAAGCGCGAGGAGCTGAATGAAGCCCGCCTGCGCATGGCGCGCATTCCGGCCGGCGCGGAGCTGATCGACAACCCGATCTCGAAAGCGCCGGGCTTCATGATCGGCAATGTCATCGTGATGGCCGGCGTGCCGAACATCATGCAGGCCATGCTCGATGACGTTGCGCCGCGCCTCAGGACGGGTTCGCGCGTGCTCGCACGCACGGTGGATGCCGCCGGTCTCGGCGAGGGGATCTATGCCGGGGGCCTTGCTGCGATCGCGGTCGCGCATCCGGCGGTGTCGATCGGCTCCTATCCGGCATTCCAGGCCGGCGGTTTCCGCAACCAGATCGTGCTGCGGAGCCGTGATGAAGCCGCGCTTGAAGCTGCAGAAAAGGCTGTGATTGGCTTCATCGCGGGGCTTTCGTCGGATCGGGCACCGGTTTAGGAACAAGCCTCGCCGCAGGGGAGAAAGATCATGAATGCCGCGCCCGCGCCCCAAGCCATTCCCGAAAAGGCCTTCCCGGTCTCCTGGGACCAGTTCCACCGGGATGCCCGAATGCTGGCCTGGCGACTCGCGGGCTCTGGGCCTTTCAGCTCCATCGTCTGCATCACCCGCGGTGGTCTCGTTCCGGCGGCAATCATTGCGCGCGAACTCGAACTCAGGATGATCGAGACGGTCTGCATCGCCTCCTACCACAATTACACCGATCAGGGCGGCTTGCAGGTGCTCAAGGGCATCGACCACGTTATCACCGGCACGGATGGCGGCAGGGGCGTGCTGGTGCTCGACGATCTCGTCGATACCGGAAAGACCGTGAAGATCGTGCGGGACATGCTGCCGAACGCGCATTTCGCGACCGTCTACGCGAAGCCCCTGGGCCGCCCGCTGGTCGATACCTTCATCACCGAAGTGAGCCAGGACAGCTGGATCTATTTCCCGTGGGATATGGGCTTCGCCTTCCAGCCGCCGATCATGAAGGGTGCCGCCGGCTGATGGATTTTCCCTCGATTCATGGCGTCAATCTCCGGTAAGGAACAGGAACATCCGGGGAAGCCTTGCCCGATGCCAGGAAAGCGAGCGGATCGTGCGCCCGCCAAGTGGATACCGGTTGGCGAAAAAAGCGGATGCGAAAACAACAAGAGTGAGCGCCAGATCTCTTTCTGTCAGATCGGTTTGCGCTCTGGAGCATCCGCCCGCCAAGTGGATACCGGTTGGCGGAAAAAGCGGATGCGACAACAGGACGAGTGAGCGCCAGATCTCTTTCTGACGGATCGGTTTGCGCTCTGGACTGGGATCACGCCGGTTCGACGATCACGCTGACATGCGCGGCCACCACGCGCCAGCCCTCTGGCGTGCGCAGCCAGACCTGGCTCTGCCGGCCCACCTTGCCCGCCATGCTGTCGCGGCGGAACAGCGTCCATGCCGTCGCCATGTCGCGGCCATAGGTGGTGATCAGCGTGCGTTCGAGCCTGCGTTCGAGGCCCACGGGCGAGCGTGCGGCTCGGAAGGCCGCGATCTCCGCATAGCCATAGAGGTTCTCTGCCCCGCCATAGCGCACGGTTTTTTCGCTGTTCAGGAACAGCCGGTCGAGCGTCTTGACGTCGTTCGTAACCAGGGCACGCTCATATTCGGCGAAGGCGGCTTCCACCTCGGCCTTCACCTCGGGAATGTCGATCTCCAGCATCAGGTGATCTCCGGCACGATCGAAATTGCGACGCCCTGCTTTTCCAGCGCGTGGGCGACGCGCAGGGCGAGATCCTCGCGGCCTGGCGCCGCGATCACCTGCACCCCCAGGGGCAGGCCGTTCGGCGCAGGCATCGGCGCGGTGACAACCGGCAGGCCGGCGAAGGAAATCGGCTGCGTGAAGAGCCCGAGATTGGCGCGCACGGGCAGTTCCTGGCCATCGAGAACGAAGGTCTTCTGCTCCACCAGCGGCGCGGTGCAGGGGGTCGCGGGCGCGAGAAACACATCATGCTGCTCGAAGAGCTTCGCGACCAGCGCGCAGTAATGCCGCCGGAACTTGTGTGCCTGCACCAGCATGTTTCCCGGCAGCAGGTTTCCGGCCACGAGCCGGTCGCGCACCTCGGGGTCGAAATCGCCGATTCGCGTTTTCAGACGCTCGCGATGGAGCGCACCGCCTTCCACCATGGTGATGACGAAGGCGGCCGCGCGGGCCCGCGCCGCTTCCGGCCATTCGACCGTGTCGGCCGCGCCGAGCGCCGCGGCCGCCTCATCCACGGCGGCGAAGGCTTCCGCTTGACCCATCGCGCGGAAATAACCGCCTGCAATGGCGATCCGCAGGCCGGAAGGGTCGCGATCGAGTTCGGGCAGCACGGGCTTCGGCGCATCCTTCCAGCAAGCGGGATCGGCTGCATCCGGCCCCGCCATCGCGTCGAAGGCGAGCGCGAGATCGCGCGTGGAGCGCGCCATCGGCCCGAGATGATCGAGGCTCGCGACGAAGGGGAAGGTATGGGCGCGGGAAAGCGCGCCGAAAGTCGGTTTCAGCCCGAAAAGCCCGCACAGCGCGGAGGGCACGCGGATCGAGCCATTGGTATCCGAACCGAGGGTCAGCGCCGCGAGGCCGCCCGCCGCCGCGGCACCGGAACCACCGGAGGAGCCGCCGGTCATCCGGGCGGTGTCGTGCGGGTTGCGGGAGGGGCCGTCATGCACGTTCCGGCCCGTAAAATCATAGGCATATTCGCCCATGTTCAGGGCGCCGAGCAGCACGGCATCCGCCGCTTCGAGCCGCGTGACCAGGGTCGCATCCTGCTTCGCGGGCGGGTGATCGCGATTGATCTTCGAGCCGGCGCGGGTCGCAAGGCCCGCAACATCGAACAGGTTCTTGACGGCGAAGGGCACACCCGCGAGCGGGCCAGGAGCTTTGCCACTGGCCCGCTTGGCATCCACGGCCTGAGCGGTTTTCCTTGCGCGTTCGGCCATGACATCGGTATAGGCCCCGAGCTTGCCGTTCAGCGCCGCGATGCGCGCGAGATGCGCCTCCGTAACGGCAAGCGCCGAAACCTCGCCCGCCTTCACGGCCGCCGCGATCGCGTGGGCTGGCGCCTTCGTCCAGTCGCGCTCAGCCATGCTCCTGCTCCCGCGCGGCGAAAATCGCGGCCGGTTCGATATCATCCGGCAGCGGGTAATCCATGAACGACGCAGCCAGCCGGAAGGCGAGCGCGACATTGCGCGTAACTTCCGCAAGGTCCGCCTGCTCAAGCGGCAGGCCCATCGCATCGGCCAACAGGCGAGAATAGGCCTCGGGATCGGGGAGAGGGTTCTGTGCCATGGCGGGTCCGGTTCAGCGTGCGAGCGAGTCAATATAGGCGCGCCAGCCGCCAAGAGGGGAGATGTCAGTGGAGCCGATCAGGCCTTCGGGTTCAACCAGAAAACCCTTTGGCGTTGTGCCATCCGAGAGTTTCAGCGTGCCGATGCCGAGAGGGCTCGGAATACCCGCGATGAAGCGCCCGAAACCGGCCGGCGGCAGCGCCCAGACCTCTGTCGCGATGGCGTGACCCGTGCCCGCTGCCACGCGCAAGAGGCCGGGGCGTTTGGGCGGTCCGCCTGCCAGCGCGTGCAGCCGGTAATCCGGCGCCGTGGAGACGGCGCGGCGAAACACGCCGCCATTCGAGGTCAGTTCATGGTTCAGCGGCATGCCCGAGAGATGCGCGCCTACGACGACGATCTCAATGAGCCCGTCGCGGCCGGGATCATCGAAACCGGTCTCGGCAGGAAGCGGCGCGCCCGTCGCGCCCATCGTCACGCCGCTCGCCTGGTGGAAGGCGCGGGCCATCGCCGCGAGCCGGCCATCCGCGCCCGATGGTGCGATGAAGGTGAGGCCCGCCGCGCGGCCATCCGGGCGGAACGGCCCCGGCGCGGCGCAGGCCGCAAGATCGAGCAGGTTCACGAAATTGGTGTAGGTGCCGCAGCGGCTGTTCGGGCCGATCGGATCGGCAGCGAGATCGGCGACGGTCGGCGAAACGGGTGTTGTCGGCACAGCGAGCATGCCCGCCTGCCGCCAGATCGGCGCGATGGCCAGTTTCAACTCCGCGAGGCGATATTGCGCCCGGAAGAGCGTGCTCGCATCGAACTTTTCCGCGCCGGAGATGATGCCGCGCGTCACCGGATGCAGGCTCGCGGCGTTCGTCTTCAGGAAAGCGGCGATGGCGGCGTGGCGCTCCGCCACCCACGGACCCTCATAGAGAAGTGCCGCAGTTTCGAAGAACGCCGTGAAATCCACCGGCACGAGCTTCGCGCCGAGGCTTTCAAGCTGCGCAAGGCCGGCGTGATACGCCTTTTCCTGCAGGCCATCGCCAAAAAAGCGCAGATCCTCCGCGCGCGGCACGCCGATCACCGGATGCGGTTCGCTCGCCTGCTGCGGCACCAGCGGCACGGCGCGGCTGAACGGATCGGCCGAGTCCGGCCCGGCCATCGCGGTGAAGGCCGCCCAGGCATCCTCGACCGTGAGCGCGAAGACCGAGACGCAATCGAGCGTGCGGCAGGCGGGCACCACGCCCCGGCCGGGCAAGGCGCCCACACTCGGCTTGAGTCCCACGATGTTGTTCAATGCGGCGGGCACGCGGCCGGATCCGGCCGTATCCGTGCCAAGCGCAAACGTGACAAGTCCACGCGCCACCGCCACCGCCGAACCGGAGGAGGAGCCGCCGGGCACGAGCGCGGGGTCGATCGCATTCAGCGGAATGGGGTAAGGCGAGCGCACGCCCACAAGGCCGGTCGCGAACTGGTCGAGATTGGTTTTTCCGATGAGGATCGCGCCTTTAGCCTTCGCGCGGGCTACGACGGTTGCATCTTCCGCCGGCCAATAGGCGAAATCCGGGCAGGCGGCCGTGGTGGGCATGCCGGCCGCGTCGATATTGTCCTTCGCGGCGAAAGGCAGGCCCCAGAGCGGAGTGCCCACGGGATCGAAGGGGGGCAGCTTTTCCGCCGCCGCGATCGCCTCCGCTTCCGGCACGAGCGTGATGAAGATGCCGGGATCATGTGCGGCCGCGATGCGCCGATAGGATTCTCGGATGATGTCGGCGGGCTTGCCCCCGGCCTTGTAATAGGCGTGCAGGCTCTCGCGGGTGAAGGGGAGAGCGCTGTTCATCATTCATTTCCGGGCAGGGTGAAGGGGAAGGCGGCCGCGAGGCCGGAACAATTGACTGCGCATTGTAGCGCGGAACAAAATTAAAAAGGCAAATGCAATGCCAGAATCCGAACCATCGGGATTGTGTGAGGAACATAAGCAGAAACAGCGATTTGAGTGAATTTGGCTTCAGACCGACGTTCTACCTCCCTTCTTGGCAAGGCGCATGATGGCTGCAAAGCCCCACAACCTGCATAAATTATAGGCAACATAATGTTGCGTTTGGAGCGCTTGCGATTCTCGTTTATCGAAGAAAAAAGGTCTTTCGCCGGCTGCGAGAACCATGCGCGGGCATGGCGCGGAAAAGGGTTGAGGCGAGAGGCATGGGAGTGGAGCGGCTCACACGCTCGGGGCGGAACAGGTTCCATGACGCGCATCATTTCGGCCATCGCCGTGTTTTCCGGTTCGAATTCCGGTGGCCACGAGGATTATGCCCAGGGCGCTGTAGGGCTCGGAACGGAACTCGCGCGCCGCGGTATCCGGCTTGTCTATGGTGGCACGAACAAGGGGCTGATGGGCGTGCTGGCCGATGCCGTGCTGGCCGGTGGAGGCGAGGCGCATGGCGTGATCACCGAGCGTCTGGCCGCCAGGGGTCACGGCCATCCCGGCCTGACCGTGGGCGAAACGGCGACCGACATGCGCGCGAGAAAGCGCCGCATGGCCGATCTCGCCGATGCCTTCATCGCGCTTCCCGGCGGCATCGGCACGCTTGAGGAATTCATGGAGGTCTGGACGCTGAACCAGCTCGGCGAGTTCATGAAACCGGCCGGATTGCTGAACATTCGCGGCTTTTATGATCCCCTCATGGGCATGATCGACCACATGATCGCCGAGAGCTTCCTGCCGCCGCAGCATCGCGATGGCATCGTGCTGGATGCCTCGCCCGCCGCGCTCATCGACGGGCTCATCACCTTTCAGCCGGTCACGGTGGCGAAGTGGCTGGAACCGGCGCCGTGACGAGGCGCGAGCCCAGCTGGTCGGCGAATTTCGCCGCGGCCACCGGCAGCGCGCGGCCGCGCAGCTGGCCGATGGCGAGGCGCGCGGGCTGCACGTCACGCGGGTCGATCGGCTTCGCCACGAGGCCATAGCGCTCCCGATCCTGCGGCGGCGCGCCGATCTCGATCTGGAAGGTGATGGCCAATTCCGTGCGCACGAAATTGCGCAGGAATTCGAAGGAATTTGACTCCACGGCCGGTTCCAGGCGGAAGGAAGCGCGCGCGGTCGCTTCATCCAGCAATTGCCGGCCGGAATAGGAGCGATCGGGCAGGGCGAGCGGAAAATCCGCGCAATCCCGCAGGCGCAGCGTTGCCCTGCCCGCGAGCGGGTGGCTCGCCTGCATGATCGCCATCACCCGTTGCTCGGCCGAACCGATGATCTGGAATTCCGGCAGGGGCTGGGGCCGGAACACCAGCGCGAGATCGACCTCGAATTCGGTCAAGGCGCGCAGGGCATCGCGGTGGTCGAGCACGCGGATCGAGAAATTCACGAGCGGAAACTCGCGACGATAGGCGGCGACCATGTTGGGCATGAGGTCATAGGCCAACGCCTGAGAGCACGCGATGGAAATGGTGCCTCGCCGGAAGCCTGACAAATCCTCGACCTGCGAGCGCACGCGGCTGAGTTCCGCGAGTTGAGCCCGGAAATGACGGATGATCAGCTCTCCCGCCGCATTCAGGCGCACGCCGCGCGGCAGGCGCTCGAAGATCGGCGTTCCCAGCTCCTCCTCGAAATCCTGGATGCGGCGGTTGAGGGCGGAAGCGGTGAGATTGAGCTTCTCCGCCGCGCTGCGGATGGAGCCGGATCGCGCGACGACATCGACATAGCGCAGAAAACGCACATGGCGCATGGCTTCTCCCTAGAGCGGACCCCGATCGGATTGAATCGGGTCGGATGCTTTATCTCTTTTATTCACGCATTTTCTGCGACCAACCGGTAGCCAATGGATCGGAAAATACTCCAGCGGTGAGTTTTTCGAACAGCTCTGAGCAGAAATGAGCAGAAGACAGCAACAGTCAACTCCGCCTAGCGTCCCGGCCCATCCAAGGATCATTTTTTCCGGAGGTATGCTGATGTCTCTCCCGCTTTCCCGTCGCGCTTTCGGCCTCGGTGCCGGCGCGCTCCTCGCCGCTTCGGGTCTCACGCTGCCGGTGCGGGCGCAGGGCGTCGTGAAGGCCAAGATGATCCTGAACTGGCGCTATCAGGGCCCGCAGAGCTGGGTCTTCCAGGCGCAGGATATGGGCTTCCTCAAGGAGGAGGGCGTCGAGCTCGAGATCGACCAGGGCGAGGGCTCGGCGGCGGCCATCACCAAGGTCGCGACCGGCGCCTATGATGTCGGCTTCGGCGACATGAACGCGCTGATCGATCTTGTCTCGAAAAAGCCGGATGAAGCCCCGCTGGCGGTCTATGCGATGTTCAACAATCCGCCCTTCACCATCGCGGTTCGCCGCGACGGCCCGATCAGGACCCCGAAGGATCTCGAAGGCAAGACGATTGGCGGCCCGGCGAACGATGCCGCGCTGAAGCTTTTTCCGGCCTATGCGAAGCTCGCCGGCATCGATCCCGCCAAGGTAACCATCACCAACATGGCGCCGAACCTGCGCGAGCAGATGCTCCAGCGCGGGCAGGTGGATGCGGTGTTCGGCTTCGTGAACACGATTTCCTTCTCCGCGCGCCTCGCCGGCATCGATCCGGACAAGGATTTCCGCTTCATCAATTACGTCGATGCGGGGATGGACCTCTATTCGAACACCCTCGTCGTGAGCCGCCGATTCGCGAAGGAGAACCCGAAGGCCGTTTCGGGCATCGTCCGCGCCTTCAATCGCGGTCTTGCGGAAACCCTGAAGGATTTCGACAAGGCGGTGGATGCAGTGGCCCGGCGCGAGCCGCTCATCAAGAAGGACATCGAGAAGGCTCGCCTCATCGCGACCCTGAAGGCCGAGATGAGCCACCCGGATACCGCGAAGATCGGCATCGGGGACGTGGACGAGGCCCGCTTCAGGCGCGGAATCGCCATCGTGGCGGAGGCGAACCAGCTGCCGCGCCTGCCGGCGGTGGATGAGGTGTTCAGCCGCGCCTTCCTGCCTCCGGCGGGCGAGCGCATCAAGGCTCTCGGCGTCTGACAAAACCGAACAGAGAAAAGAGAATTCATCGTGAAACTCGGTCTTGAAAACAAGGTCGCGGTCATCACCGGCCCGGCCAAGGGGATGGGTGCGGCCGTCACGCGCGCCTTCGGCGCGGAAGGCTGCCACCTCGCGCTCGTGGGCCGCGATACGCTCGCCATCGAGCCGATCGCGGCAAAAATGCAGGCGCTCGGCCGCAAGGTGATCGTGGTGTCCACCGATCTCACCGATGCCGGGGCCTGCGAGGCCATGGCCGAAACGGTTCTGAACGCCTTCGGCCAGATCGACATCCTCGTGAATGTCGCCGGCGGCTCTGGCCCCATGGGCAAGACCGGCTGGGAGACCAGCCCCGAGGAATTCGACGAGATCATCACCCTCAACATGAATGGCTGTTTCCACACGATGCGCGCGATCGTCCCCGCGATGATCGCGCGGAAATACGGCAAGATCGTCAATGTCGGCGGCACCTTCGGCATGCGGGGCAGGGCGGGTCGTATGGCCTATTCCGCCTCGAAATGGGGTCTGCGCGGCATCACCAAGAGTTTCGCGCTGGAGGTAGGCGAGCACAACATCAACGTGAATTGCGTGGCACCCGGCATGGTCGATGGCCCGCGATTTCGGGAAAAAGTATGCCCCACCATGGCGGAAAGGCTGGGCATCACGGTCGAGGAGGCCGCCCGGCGCCACGCGGCGGATTACGCGCTGAAGCGCATCTCCACCGATGATGACATCGCGCATGCCTGCCTGTTCCTGGCCTCGGATGTCTCCCGCCAGATCACCGGCATCGATCTGCCGGTCGATGGCGGCTGGGCAGCCCTCTGAGGGGGATGGCGATGGCGCTCCATGATCTCCTCATCACCGGTGGCACGGTTGTTTCGCATGAGGGCTCCCATCGCGCGGATATCGCGATTTCCGGCGAAACGATCGCTGCGATCGGCGCGCCGGGCATACTGGGCCCCGCTAAAGAGGCGCTTGACGCCTCGGGCCTGCACATCCTGCCCGGCGCGATCGATGTGCATGTGCATTACCGCGATCCCGGCATGGCTTACAAGGAAGACTGGGACACGGGTACGGCCGCCGCCGCGATGGGCGGAGTGACGACCGTGTTCGAGATGCCGAATACGTTTCCGCCCACCGCGACGCCCGAGGCACTCGCCGACAAGTTCCGGCGCGCCAGCACCGCGCGGGTGGATTTCGGCCTCTACGGCCTGCTGGCCGAGGACAATATCGATCAACTCGAAGGGCTGATCGCGGGCGGGGCGGCGGCGTTCAAATGCTTCATGGGCAATACGACCGGCAACCTGCCATCGCCCTCGACCGGCGCGATGCTCGAAGGCTTCGAGATCATCGCGAAGCATGGGCATCGCATTTCGCTCCATGCCGAAACCGCCTCCGTCATGGCCTGGCGGCAGGCCAAGCTGATGGCTGCTGGCAGGAAGGCGCCGCTTGATCACCTTGCCGCGCGCCCCGCGATCGTGGCCATCGAGGCGGTGCAGCGCGCGGCCTCGCTCGCCGAATGGACCGGCGCGCGGGTGCATGTGCTGCATATTTCCTCGGCAGACGAGCTTCGTCCGCTGCGCGAGGCGCAGGCGAGGGGCGTGGATATCACGGGTGAGACCTGCCCCTGCTACCTCATGCTCGATACGGATGACTATGCTCGCCTTGGCCCGATCATCAAGGTGAACCCGCCGGTGCGCGAACCGCACCATAAGGCGGAACTCTGGAAGGCGCTGAATGACGGCACGATCGGCCAGATCGCGACCGATCACGCGCCGCATACGCCGGAGGAAAAGCGCAACCCGGATATCTGGGAAGCGGGGGCGGGCTTCCCCGGTGTCGAGACGCTCATGCCCCTGATGCTCCATGCCGTTGCCGAGGGTTGCCTGTCTCTTGAGCAGCTTGTGCGGATTGCAGCCTATAACCCTGCGAAGAATTTCGGGCTGCTTCCACTCAAGGGGCAGATCGCCATCGGCAGCCATGCGGATCTCGCAATCATCGACCTCTCCGCCGAGACCGTGATCGACGAGGCGAAGCTGCATTCGACGCGCGCCCGCGTCACGCCCTTTCATGGCAAGCGCGTGAAGGGCCTGCCGCTTCACACGCTGCTGCGTGGCCAGTTCGTGATGAAGAACAGGAGCCTGGTGGAGAATTCACTTGGCCGCGGCCGTTCCGTTCACACGCTTCAGAAGATGCCACCCGCAAAGCCCCAACGGGTGGAGCAGAGCCTTGCGAGCCTTCTGGGCTTGCAAGGCTCGGATGGCACAACCCTTGCTCAGCGGAAGGCATGATCATGATGGCCGCAAAGCCCGCCGAGTTTGTGCCCGCCCCGCCGCAATCCGATGCACCGGAGCGCGCCCGGCCGCTCATTTCCCTTGAAGGCGCGGGCATCATCTATGGCTGCGGCGCCAATGCCGTGGAGGCCCTGACGCCCACCGATCTCGATATCGAGAAGGGGGATTTCGTCGCTCTCGTCGGTCCCTCGGGCTGTGGCAAATCGACGATCCTCAAGCTGGTCGCCAACCTCATCAGGGCGAGCAGCGGGCATGTCTTCGTGGGGGGACGCGAGGTCGGGGCCGAGCGTGTCGGCATCGGGATGGCTTTCCAGAACCCGACCATGCTGCCCTGGCTCCGCATCCGCGATAATATCATGCTGCCGTTGAAGATCGTCGAGCCGTTCCGCTCCGAATTCCGGGCGAAGCGGAAGACCGAGTTCCGTGATCGCGCCGAGGCGCTTCTGGAAGTCGTGGGCCTCAAGGGTTTCGGCGACAAGTTTCCCTGGCAGCTCTCGGGCGGCATGCTCCAGCGCGCCAATCTTTGCCGTGCGCTGATCCATGATCCCGCGCTTCTCCTGCTCGACGAGCCCTTCGGCGCGCTCGACCAGTTCACCCGCGAGGAGCTCTGGGCGATCCTCCAGCAGCTCTGGATGGACAGGAAACCGACCGTCATCCTTGTCACGCATGATCTGCGCGAGGCGGCCTATCTTGCGACCCGCGTCTGCGTGATGAGCGCGCGCCCCGGCCGCATCGTTGCCGATGATGTCGTGCCTTTCGCCCGCCCCCGCACCCTCGACATGACCTTCGAGCCCGAATTCGTGGCGCTGACCCAGCGCCTGCGCGGTTTGATCGTCGATGCCCGCACCGGAAAGGTCTGAGCCATGGAAGCCCTCTCCGAACGCACGCGCCAGAAGCTGAAAAGCGGCCTGCTTATCCTCTCCTTCTTCGTTCTGTGGGAGGTGGCCTGCCTCGTCTTCAAGGTTTCGGAAATCGTGTTGCCGCGCCCCACGGTCATCATGGGCGCGCTCTGGCAGTTCTTCCCGGGCATTCGCCCGCATCTCGTCCAGACGCTTTACACCACGCTCGTCGGCTTCGCGCTCGGCGTCGGCATCGGCGTGCTGATCGGCGCGGTGATCGGCGTGAGCCGCGTGGCCTATGATACGGCCTATCCTCTGCTCGTGGGCTTCTCCTCCATCCCGAAAGTGGCGGTGGTGCCGATCTTCGTCCTGTGGTTCGGCGCTGGCACCACGCCCGCCATCCTCACTTCCATGGTGATCTGCGTCTTCCCCATCGTCGTCAATGTCGCGACAGGCCTCGCCACCACCGAGCCCGAACTCGAGGATGTGCTGAAGGCCCTGGGGGCGAAGAAATTCGACATTCTCTGGAATGTCAGCCTGCCGCGCGCGATGCCCTATTTTTTCGCCTCGCTGAAGGTTGCGATCACGCTCGCCTTCGTCGGGACGGTGCTGAGCGAAACGGTCGCCTCGAACCGCGGCATCGGCAACCTGATGATGATTGCTTCCTCGAACTTCAACGTGCCGCTGGTCTTCGCCGGGCTGTTCCTGCTCGCGGGGCTGGGTGTCACGCTTTACGTCATCTTCTCGCTCATCGAGCGCCGGGTCGCCGGCTGGGCGATGCGCAAGCAGGACTTTGCCATGGGCTGAAGAGCGCATGACAAGGGGAAGTCGGGGGACTTTTCCATACGACCGAACCGGGCCGATCCTGGCCCATGCAGGGAGAGTTCAAGCATGTTCAACCGCCGTCATGTCACTTCCGCCCTTGCAGGCATCGCGCTCGCGGCCACGGCCGGCAGCGCGTTCGCTGAGGCACCGACCAAGATCCGCTTCACGCTCGACTGGAAATACCAGGCGATGCATTCCTGGTATTACCTCGCGATCGACAAGGGCTATTTTGCCGCCGAGAAGCTCGACGTGACCGTCGATCAGGGCGAGGGCTCCGCCGCCACCATCAACCGCATCATGAGCGGCGCCTATGATGCCGGCTTCGGCGACATGAACGCCATCATCCAGAATGCCTCGACCAAGCCGGCCGACGCCCCCGTGATGGTCTACATGATCTACAACCAGCCGCCTTTCGGCATCGTTTTCAAAGCCAACAGCCCGATCAAGACCCCGAAGGATCTCGAGGGCAAGAAGCTCGGCGGGCCGGCCGGTTCGGCCACCACGCGCCTCTTCCCGGTCTTCGCGAAGGTCAACGGCGTGGATACCGGCAAGATCGAGATCCTCAACATGGCGCCCAACCTGCAGGAGCAGATGCTGGTGCAGGACCAGGTGCAGGGTTCGCTGATCTTCACCGCCACGAGCTACATGAACTTCGTGGGCATGAAGCTCGATCCGGACAAGGATTTCCGCTGGATGACCTTCGGGGATTACGGCGTCGACGTGTATTCGAACGGCGTGATGGTCTCCCAGAAATTGCTGAAGGAGAAGCCGGAAGCCGTGCGCGGCCTTGTCAAGGCCGTGAACAGGGCGCTGATGGATGCCGTCGCCAACCCCGATGCCGCCATCGACGCGCTGATGAAACGGGAGCCGCTGCTGAACCGCGACGTGGAAAAGCGCCGCATGATCTTCGCCTTCAAGGAACTGATGCTCACGAAGGAAGCAGCGGAAATCGGTTTCGGCGACGTGAAGGACGACCGCATGACCCGCGCCATCTCCATGGTGGGCGAGGCCTATGGCCTGACGGCGCTTCCGGCGGCGAGCGCGGTGTTCAACCGCTCCTTCCTGCCGCCCAAGGCCGAGCGCGCCGTGAAGGTCTTCACGAACTGAGGCCT
>NZ_JBJTDY010000046.1:0-20476 GCF_046092605.1 Rhabdaerophilum sp.
TGCAGGCCTGGCCCGCCTTCACGCCACCGATACTGCCATCCGAGCGATCACCGAATTTCGTGGAATATCGCGCGACACAATCGGCCTGTGCCGCCCCGAGGCTCCCCAAAAGCATCAACCCTGCCAAACTGATCAAACGCATTTCAATTCCTCCTTCGCGCCCTGAGCGCCGATGGCAAGTATGCGCCGAACCCTTGCTTTCATGCAAGTCGCCACACGCTGGTGCGTTTGATCTCGTTATCCTCCAGCGCGCCCATGGTCTGAACCTCGTAGGTCGCCAGTGACACCAATCGATCCTTCGGCAGATAGGCCCGGCCGGGATCGCCGATCAGCACCGTGACGCCACGCGATTGTTCAGCGGCCAGCCAGTCAATCACCCGCGCGGCCAGCGCCTGCTCGTAGCAGATATCGCCCGCGAGGATCACGTCCCACTCCCCCGCCTCACCGAGCTGATTTTCGCCCGTGACAGTCACAGAAACGCCATTCGCTTCCGCATTGATCGCGATGGCCTCGAGCGCGAATTCATCGAGATCAGCGCAGAGCACGCTTGCGGCACCCGCCTTCGCCGCCGCAAGACCAACCAGCCCCGAACCGCTCGCAAAATCGAGAACGCGACGCCCCGCCACTGTTTCAGGATGATCGAGCACGTAGCGCGCCAAGGCCTGACCTCCGGCCCAAGCAAAGGCCCAGAAAGGCGGCGGCAAGCCCATTTCCGCGAGCTCCTCCTCCGTGCGCTGCCAGAGCGCGATTGCCTCATGAGCCAGATGAAGACGGATTTCCGGAACATGGGGCACGGACATCAAGGCTGTTTCGGCAAGGATGAAAGCCTGGCGATCGGACACGAGACACCCTCCTCCGGATTGCGAAAGACCACGAATCCGCGCGGAAGGTGACGCGGCAATCGGTCACTCGTCCCATGGTCACACCGGCCCGTATCTCAGCGAGCGGTTACCATGCTGTCGCAAGGCCCGTTGCTTCCGATGGCAGCCCGGCCTATCCCGTAATGTCCGGTTTTTCGAGCGTGATTGCATTTTTCCCATGAAGTTCGCCCGCCTCACAGCCGTTGGCGTCATCCTGTTCACTGCGTTGTGGATCGGCTCGGGATATCTTCGCTCGTCGACCCCGACGCCGCCGCCCGCCCGGATGAGCGAAGCGGAACGGCCGCCCTTCCGTGTGCTGGTGGAGAACGTGAAGGTGGAAACGCATGCGCGCCGCCTTGCGCTGACCGGACGCACGCAGAGCGACCAGCGCGTGCTGGTGAGCGCGCGCACCAATGGCATTGTGAAGCGCCTCGCGGTGAAGCGCGGAGCCGTGGTGCAGCCCGGCGACCTCATCGCCGAATTGTCCGATGAAGCGCGCGAGGCGAAGGTCGCCGAAGCAAAGGCGAGGCTGTCGCAACGCGCGGCCGAACTCGATGCCCGCCAGCAACTGGCGCAGCGCGGCAACTTTCCCACGCTCAACCTCGAGCAGTTGCGCGCCGAGAAGGAGGCGGCCGAAGCCTCGCTGGCATCGGCCGAGGCCGAGCTTGCTCGCACGCGCATCACCGCGCCGATCTCCGGCATCGTGAACGAACTTCCGGTCGAGATGGGCCAGGGCGTGCAGATGGGCGCGACGATCGCGGATCTCATCGCGCCCGACCCCATGCTCGCGGTGACCGAGGTCCCGGAGCGTCGTCTTGCCGGGTTGCGCCTTGGCGACCCCGCCACCCTTAAGCTCGTGACCGGCGAAACGCGCGAGGGCAGGATCAGCTTCATCGCCCGCCGGCCGAGCGGGCAGACCCGCACTTATCGCGTGGATGTCACCTTCGCGAATGGCGATGGCGCGATTGCCGACGGCATTGCCGCGGAAGTGCTGCTGACGCTTGCGCCGGTGGCTGCCAGCCGCGTGCCGCGCTCGGCTCTCACCTTCTCCCCGGAGGGCCAACTGGGGCTGCGCATCGTGGATGAAGGCAACATCGTCCGTTTCCGCCCGGTGGAACTCGTCGATGACGAGACGACCCATCTCTGGGTAACCGGCCTCGAACAGGGCATGCGCCTCATCACACGCGGGCAGGATTTCATCCGCGAGGGCCAGAAGGTCGAGCCCGTCACCAGCGTCGAGGCTCTGGCCAAGCCATGAGACCCCCAAGATGAGCGCGCTGATCCGCTATGCCATCACACGTGGCCGGCTCACGATCTCCGTCCTGCTGTTCCTGCTCGTCGCCGGCATTTCCTCCTATCTCACGATCCCGAAGGAGGCGGAGCCGGATGTGGCGATCCCCATCGTCTATGTCTCGGTCACCCAGCGCGGGATTTCGCCTGAAGATGCCGAAAGGCTGATCCTCCGGCCGCTGGAAACGCAGCTGAAATCGGTCGCGAACATCAAGGAAATGCGCTCCTCGGCCTTCGAGGGCGGAGGGTTCGTGCTGCTGGAATTCCGTGCGGGCCAGGATGCGCGCCGCGCCATTGCCGATGTGCGCGCCAAGGTGGAGGACGCCAAGCGCGACCTGCCTCGCGATGCCGACGAGCCGAAAGTGACCGAGGTGAGCCTCGCGCTCTTCCCCGTCATCATCGTGGGACTCAAGGGCCAGGTGCCGGAGCAGACGCTCGTGAGACTGTCACGCCAGTTGCGCACGGCCATCGAGCAAGTGCCAGGCGTGCTGGCAGCCGAACTCAAGGGTGCGCGCGACGAGGTGGTGGAAATCCTCGTCCAGCCCACGCTTCTTGCCGCCTATGGCGTGTCGCTGGATGATCTCATCCGCGCGGTGGGGGCGGGAAACACGCTGATTGCCGCGGGCGCATTGGAAGGCGAGCAGGGCCGCTTCTCGGTGAAGGTGCCGAGCCTGCTGGAAAAGCCGGAGGATATCCTGAAGCTGCCGATTCTCGCCAATGCGGGCGCGGTGGTGCGGCTCGGCGATGTCGCCGAAGTGCGCCCCACCTTCAAGGATGCCACGAGCATCACCCGCGTTGACGGCAAGCCCGCCATCACGATCGAGATCTCGAAGCGCGCAGGCGCGAACCTCGTCGATACGGTCGATGCCGTGAAGATGGTGCTGGAGCGCGCGAAGCCGCTGCTGCCGCCCACGGTCGAGCTCGTCACCACGCAGGACCGCTCGGTGAATATCCGCACCATGCTGGGCGACCTGCAGAATTCGGTGATCACCGGCGTGCTGCTGGTCGCGACCGTCATTCTCGCGACCCTCGGCTTCCGTGCCTCGCTGATCATCGGGCTCGCGGTGCCGTTTTCGTTCCTTGCGGGGATCATGGGGCTGCAGCTCTCGGGCCTCACGGTGAATATCGTGGTGCTGTTCTCGCTCATCCTCGCGGTGGGCGAGTTGGTCGACGATGCGATCATCGTGACCGAATATGCCGAACGCCGCATGGCTGAAGGCATGGACCCGCGCGAGGCCTACGAGCTTGCCGCGAACAGGATGGCTGGCCCCGTGGTGGCCGCCACCATCACGCGCATCGCCGCCTTCTCCCCGCTGATGTTCTGGCCCGATATCGTCGGCGAGTTCATGAAATACCTGCCGATCACGCTGATCGCCACGCTCTTCGCGAGCCTCATCTTCGCGCTGTTCTTCGTGCCGGCGCTCGGCGGAATTCTCGGGCGCTCGACGCCCGGGGGCGGCGAGGCCGCACTGAAGCAGGACGGACTCTACATGAGAAGCGTGCGCCTTGCGCTGAAGCACCCGGGCAAGACCCTTCTCGCGACTCTCGGCCTGCTGATTGCCATTCCCATGGTGCATGCGCATTACGGCAAGGGCGTCGAGTTCTTCCCCGATGTCGAGCCGGATTACGCGCTGGTGCAGGTGCGCGCCCGCGGCAACCTGAGCCTCGCCGAGAAGGATCAGCTCACCCGCATTGTCGAACAGCGCCTCTTCGCCATGCCGGAGATCGCGACGATCTACACCCGCGTCGGTGAGCGCCCGCGCGGGAATGACGAACTCTCCGAGGATACGGTCGGCATCGTGCAGTTCGAGTTTGTGGATTGGCAGAAGCGCCGCAAGGCCTCCGCCATCATGGCCGAGATCCGCGAGATGATGGCCGACATTCCTGGCATCGAGGTGGCCGTCTCGAAACCGCGCGCAGGGCCTCCGACAGGCAAGCCGATCCGCATCGAGCTTTCGGCTCTCGACCCGGAATTGCTGGAACCCGCCGCAAAGAAGGTCGTGCAATTTCTCGAAAGCGATCCCCAGTTCAAGGATATCGACAACGGCCTGCCGCTGCCGGGCATCGACTGGACCCTCCGCATCGACCGGGGCGAGGCCGCAAAGGTGGGTGCCGCCGCTGGCACGGTCGGCACGGCGGTCCAGCTCGTGACCAATGGCGTGAAGCTCACCGAGTATCGCCCGGCCACGACCGACAAATCGGTCGAGGTGCTGCTGCGCTTCCCCAAGGAGAAGCGTTCCATCGACGTGCTTGACGAGATGCTCGTGAACACGCTCGTGGGCCCGGTGCCGATCTCGACGCTGGTGACGCGCGAGGCCACGCGCTCCGTCGGCACGCTGAACCGCGTGAATGCCACGCGCGTGATCAACATCGCCTCAAACCTGGGCGAGGGCGTGCCGAGTGCTCAGGCGCAGGCCGATGTCGCAAAAGCGATTGCGGGCATGGGCTTTGCCGAGAAGGGCATCCTCGTGCGCCTCAAGGGCGAGGACGAGGAACGCTCGAAAGCCGGTGCCTTCCTCACCAAGGCCTTCACCGCGGCCATGTTCCTGATCTTCGCGGTGCTGCTGGCGCAGTTCAACAGCTTCACCCATGTCGGCCTGATTCTCTCTTCGGTGATCCTCTCGACCATCGGCGTTTTCATCGGTCTCGTGGTGATGCAGCAGCCCTTCGGCGTTGTGATGACCGGGCTCGGGATCATCAGCCTCGCGGGCGTGATCGTGAACAACAACATCGTGCTGATCGACACCTATGCCGAGTTCCGGCGCGAGGGCATGGCTGCGACCGATGCCATCCTGAAAACCTGCGCCGAACGCGCGCGCCCTGTGGTGATGACCGCCATGAGTTCGGTGCTGGGCGTTGCGCCCATCGCCTTCGGCATGAATATCGAGTTCCTGAACCGCGAGGTGACCTTCGGCGCGCCGGCGACGCAATGGTGGGTGCAGCTTTCAACCGCGATGCTCTTCGGCCTGACTTTCGCGACGATCCTCACGCTCATCGTCACGCCGGCTTCGCTGCAGATGGTCGCGAATATCTCGGAATGGCGGAAACGGCGCAAAGCCGCCCGCCTCAAGCCTCAGCCGGCGGCGGGCTGACCAGGGCGGCGAGATCGAGCAGCCCGCGCGCCGCCACCCTGAAGCGCGAGCGAAACGGGGCGAGCGGCCGCCAGTGGCGCCTTACTGCGCCGTCCAGCCGCCATCGATCGAATGGGTCGCGCCCGTCATGGCCGATGCCGCGTCCGTGCACAGATAGACCGCGAGGCTCGCGACGTGCTCGATCGACACGAATTCCTTCGTGGGCTGGGCCGCGAGGAGGACATTCTTCTTCACCTCCTCCTCGGTCATGTTGCGGGCCTTCATCGTGCCCGGGATCTGCCGCTCCACGAGCGGGGTCCAGACATAGCCCGGTGCGATGGCGTTCACGGTGATCTTCGCGGTCGCGACCTCGAGCGCGACCGTCTTCGTCAGGCCTGCAACGCCATGTTTGGCGGCGACATAGGCGCTCTTGAAGGGCGAGGCAACGAGGCTATGCGCCGAGGAAATATTGATGATGCGACCCCAGCCGCGTCTCTTCATGCCGGGAATGACAGCCTTGATGCCATAAAACGCGGCCGAGAGATTGATGCGGATGATCTGGTCCCATTTCTCGTCCGGGAAATCCTCGACCGGCGAGACGAACTGGATGCCTGCATTGTTGACGAGGATATCGACCGAGCCGAAGGCGGCCTCGGCCTTCGCCACCATGTCGCGGATCTCGGCCGGCTCGAGCATGTTGGCGGGATGGTAGAGCGCCTTCACGCCGAATTCCTCCGCAAGGCCGGCACGAAGCTTCCCGATCTCGGCCGCATCGCCGAGGCCATTGAGCATCACGTTGACGCCCTCGGCGGCCAAAGCCCTCGCAATGCCAAGACCGATGCCGCTGGTGGACCCCGTGATGACCGCGTTCTTGCCCTTCAGCGCCATGCCTGATTCTCCCCTGCCGCCATTGTGCAATGCACTCTAGAGCATTTTCCGATCCATTGGATACCGGTTGGTCGCAGAAAATGCGTGAAACAATCAGGAATGAGAGCGGACGGCCTCTTTCAATTAGATCGGAGTCCGCTCTGGCGGGAACAGGACCGCCACGCCAGTTTCCCGACAGATTTGCCAGCATGACAATCTCGCCAATTGCGCTTGGAAGCTCTATAAACCATCGCATGAGCTTGATGGACCGTCCTTCCTCCTGCTGCGGGCATGATCATGAAGCCTCCATCCTTCGCCTGCTGGCGGAGGCGGAGACCGCCTGCAAGGCGCGTGGCGCGCGCCTGACGGAACAGCGCCGCGATGTGCTGCACGCGCTGCTGGAGCATGGGCACCCGCTCGGTGCCTATGACCTCATCGAGAAATTGCGGCCCGAAACCGGCCGCAGCCCCGCGCCGATCACCATCTACCGCGCGCTGGATTTCCTGCAGCAGCATGGGCTGATCCATCGCCTCGAAATGCTCAACGCCTTCGTCGCCTGCCCGCACAGCCACCGCGCGGGCGAGCGGATCACCTTCCTCATCTGCGAGCAATGCAACCATGTGGAAGAAGTGTTGACGAAGGAGATCGATCAGGCCCTGCAGGGCCTTGCGGCACGCCATGGCTTTACGCCCGATCGCATCGTCTTCGAATTGGCCGGCACTTGCCGCACCTGCCGCACGGCCAGAGAGGCCCGCGCGTCATGAATATCTCAACCGCGCAGATCGCGCCGCCCCATGGCCCGCGCAACCGCCACATGACCGTTCCGGTGAAAGTGGGAAACGTGACCGTCGGCGGTGGCGCTCCCATCGTCGTGCAATCCATGACGAATACGGATACGGCCGATATCGCGGGCACCATCGCGCAGGTCGCAGCCCTTGCGCGTGCAGGTTCGGAGATCGTGCGCATCACGGTCGACCGCGACGAGGCCGCCGCCGCCGTGCCGCATATCCGCGATGGCCTCGCGAGGAAGGGCCTCGATGTGCCGCTGGTGGGCGATTTCCACTATATCGGCCACAAGCTGCTCGCCGACCATCCGGCCTGCGCCGAGGCGCTTGCCAAGTATCGCATCAACCCCGGCAATGTCGGTTTCAAGGACAAGAAGGACCGGCAGTTCTCGGCCATCGTCGAGATGGCGATCCGCCACGACAAGGCCGTGCGCATCGGCGCGAACTGGGGTTCGCTCGATCAGGAATTGCTCACTATCCTGATGGACGAGAATGCCCGGAATGGCAGCCCGCTCGATGCGGGCGCCGTGATGCGCGAGGCGATGGTGCAATCGGCGCTTCTTTCGGCCGAGCGCGCCGAGGAGATCGGCCTGAGGCGCAACCAGATCGTGCTCTCGGCGAAGGTTTCCGCCGTGCAGGATCTCGTCACCACCTATCGCATGCTCGCCGCGCGATCCGAATACGCCATCCATCTCGGCCTTACGGAAGCCGGCATGGGCTCGAAGGGTCTGGTAGCCTCCTCGGCTGCCTTGGGTGTCCTGCTGCAGGAGGGCATCGGGGACACGATCCGCTTCTCGCTGACGCCCGAACCGGGCGGGGATCGCACCCTGGAAGTGAAGGCCGCGCAGGAATTGCTGCAGACCATGGGCTTCCGCACCTTCGTGCCGCTGGTGGCCGCCTGCCCCGGCTGCGGCCGCACCACTTCCACGGTGTTCCAGGAACTGGCCCGGGATATCCAGGCCTGGATTTTCACCTCCATGCCGGAATGGAAGACGCGGTATCCGGGGGTGGAGGGCCTGAAGGTCGCGGTGATGGGCTGCATCGTGAACGGCCCGGGTGAATCCAAGCACGCGGATATCGGCATTTCGCTGCCGGGAACGGGTGAAACGCCTGCCGCTCCCGTCTTCATCGACGGGCAGAAGGCGGTGACCCTGCGCGGGGCCGCCATCGCCGCCGATTTCAAGTTGCTGGTGAGCGATTACATCGAGAAGCGCTTCGGACTTCCGCGTTGAGGATTTCGCGGCGCGGAGCCCGGTTCAGGCTGCCTTCACCAGGCTCTGGAACAGGCCGAGGCCATCCGTGCCGCCGACGAGGCTTTCGATCAGGTTTTCCGGGTGCGGCATCATGCCCAGCACGCGGAAGTTTTCCGAATAGACCCCGGCAATCGCGTTGCGCGAGCCGTTCGGGTTGCGCTTCGTCACGTCGCCATCGGCATCGCAATAGCGGAAGGCCACGCGGCCCTCGCCCTCAAGGCGGGCCAGTGTTTCATCATCGGTGACGTAGTTGCCTTCGCCATGGGCGATGCAGACCTCGATGACCTGCCCCTTGCTGTAGAGGCCGGCAAACGCCGTATCGTTGCGCTCGACGCGCAGGTGCTGCATGCGGCAGACGAATTTCAGACCGGCATTGCGCATCAGCACGCCCGGCAGCAGCCCGGCCTCGCAGGCGATCTGGAAGCCGTTGCACACCGCGAGCACATAGCCGCCCTTGGCCACATGGTTCCGCACGGCCTCCATGATCGGCGCGCGCGCCGCGATCGCCCCGCAGCGCAGGTAATCGCCATAGGAGAAACCGCCCGGCAGCACCACGACATCCGTGCCGGTGGGCAGAGCCGAATCCGCGTGCCAGGCATGCACCGCCTCGCCACCCGCCAGCGTGAAGGCCCGGGCGATATCCTCCTGGCGATTGATTCCGGGGAAGGTGACGACAGCGGCGCGCATGGAATTTCGTTTTCCTCACGAGCGGGGTCTAGGACCACCGTCCTTGATTTCGACTGCGTTCAGGAACAGTTCGAGGTTACGGCGAGCCACGTCACTGTTCGCGGAACGCGAACTGATCGAGAAAGCCAGATTGCCGGCGAATACCGCCGTGTAGTGGGAGTATTCCATCTTGCCGTCGATTTCTTTGCGCAGCACATGATGCGTGCTGGGGAAGCCTCTATGTGTCGAGACACGCGCTGCGGAAACGATGGCCCAGCCATCCGCCTTCATACGATCCGTATCGGCAATCGATAAAGCCTGAAGAGCCTCCCGATCCGGCTTTCTCGTGGGGCTTACCATGCGGGCATATATGACGACAGAAGGCGCAGCGCAGGCCAAGGGCCTGCAGATGTAAACGGTCCGAGCAGTTGAACCGGAATCGAGCTCGCGGACCGTCCATTTCTCGGTATCGGGATTTTCCAGAGCCAGTCTTGTTTGCCCCGGTCGGATGGGGGCATCGAACTGTTCTCGCGTGAGTGTGTCGGGCTTCGGGCCCCCGGTTTGGCAGCCAGCCAGAAACAAGGCAGCCAGACAAACTCCAAAAATCGCCTTCATCGCACTCCCCCCTACAAAAAATGGCGGCGACCCCCGTCAGGCCAGAACCTCGACCTTGTAGTTCTCAACCACCGTGTTCGCAAGCAGCTTCTCGCAGGCCTGCTTCAGGAGCGCCTCGGCGCGGGCCTTGTCGGCGGTGTCGACCTCGATATCGAACACCTTGCCCTGCCGCACGGAGCCGATGCCCTCGAGGCCGAAGCTCTTCAGCGCGCCTTCAATGGCCTTGCCCTGCGGATCGAGAACGCCGTTCTTGAGGGTGACGGTGACTTTAGCCTTCATGATCTTGGGCTTTCATGGGACGGCGCTCTCTGTCGAATAAAAGAAAAAGCGGGGAACGAACGCGCCCCGCTTAAGGAATTTCAGCCGTTGGCGCAACCGAAAGCGGCGCTCACTGCACCAGCTTCGGCCCTTCCGCCTTGGGGTTCTCCCCCTCGGTGAGGATGCCGAGGCGGCGCGCCACTTCCGAATAGGCCTCGATCAGCCCGCCCATGTCGCGGCGGAAGCGATCCTTGTCCATCTTGTCGTTGGATTTGATGTCCCAGAGGCGGCACGAATCGGGGGAGATTTCATCCGCCACCACGATGCGCATCATGTCGCCCTCGTAGAGCCGGCCGCATTCCATCTTGAAATCGACGAGGCGGATGCCAACGCCAAGGAACAGGCCGGTGAGGAAATCATTGACGCGAATGGCCAATGCCATGATGTCGTCGATTTCCTGGGGGGTCGCCCATCCAAAGGCGGTGATGTGCTCTTCGGAAACCATCGGATCGTTCAGCGCGTCGTTCTTGTAATAGAACTCGATGATCGAACGCGGCAGTGGCGTGCCCTCATCAAGGCCGAGACGCTGGGAGAGCGACCCCGCCGCCACGTTGCGAACCACCACTTCCAGCGGGATGATTTCCACCTCGCGGATCAATTGCTCGCGCATGTTGAGCCGCTTGATGAAATGCGTCGGAACGCCGATCGAGTTCAGCTGGTTGAAGATGTATTCCGAGATGCGATTGTTCAGAACGCCCTTGCCATCGATCACATCATGCTTCTTGGCGTTGAACGCTGTGGCGTCATCCTTGAAGTGCTGCACGAGCGTTCCCGGCTCCGGTCCCTCGAACAGGACCTTTGCCTTGCCTTCATAAATGCGGCGGCGACGATTCATCGGGTTGTACCGGGCTTTCAGAAAATCCATGGGTGCCGTGGCTCCTTCACGCGCGAGAAGCGCCGGCGTTCGCGGGTTCGGGCCGGAACCGGCGCGGAAGGCAGAAGCTCCGCGCAGGGGCCCGACCGAGCCTTCCTCTCCATCCCTAGCCCATCCGGAACCGAGATACAATGTTGCGATGCCAATTGGCGGGGGATAGCCCCAGAACCAGGGCGCGCATCGCCCATTGATTTCGCTTCGTTCGGCCCCTATTCCCCACAGGGAAACCCTCGCGACCTTCCCCAAGCGGAGACCAGACATGACCACTTTCGATGAACGCAAGGATGCCGCCGAAAAGAAGTTCGCGCATGATGCCGAACTCGAATTCAAGGCCAATGCCCGCCGCAACAAGCTGCTGGGCCTCTGGGTCGCCGAGAAGCTCGGCAAGTCCGGCGCGGATGCGGAAGCCTATGCCAGAAGCGTGGTGATGGCCGATTTCGAGGAGGCCGGCGATGACGACGTGCTGCGCAAGGTGAAGAAGGATCTGGACGCCGGCGGCGTGGCCATCGATGATGCGGCCATCCGCAAGGCCATGACGGACCTTCTCGCCCGCGCCATCGACGAGATCAAGTCGGGCCGCTGAGCCCGTTTTTTCCGGCCGATTCAGCCGGGAGACCGGGGCAGCCGCAACACGAGAGCGAGACACGATCATGAGCGACCATCTGACCGGGTTCCGGGCGCGTCTTCAGGCCGGGCCCACCGCCTTTGCCGCCTGGTGCGCCATGCGGGAACCGGCCGTGGCCGAGACCATTCTCAAGGAAGGCTTCGATTGCGCGGTTCTCGATTGGCAGCATGGCTACCATGACCAGGCCTCGATCGAAGCCGGCATCCTGATCGCGCAAGCCTATCGCAAGCCTGCCATGGTTCGCATCGGCGTCGGCGATTTCGCCGGTGCCGCCCGCTTTCTTGATTGGGGCGCGGTCGGTATCATCGCGCCGATGATCAATTCCGCAGCCGATGCAAAGGCGCTTGTCGATTTCCTGAAATATCCGCCGCTCGGCAGCCGTTCCTGGGGGCCGATGCGCGCCATGGGGCTGACGGGCCTTTCCAATGGCGAGCATCTCGAGCGCGCGAATGATTCCAGCATCGTGATCGCGATGATCGAGACGCGCGAGGGCTTCGCCGCTCTGGACGAGATTCTGGCCGTGCCGGGTCTCGATGGCGTGTTCGTCGGGCCCAGCGACCTTTCCATCGCGCTCACGAACGGGGCGACCATCGACCCGCTCTACGCGGAAGTGGACGCTGCCGTGCAGGTGATCGCGCAGAAGACACGCGCGGCGGGCAAGATCGTCTCGGCGTTCTGCCCGGATGGCAAGCGCGCGAATGAGCTCGCGAAGCTCGGCTACACGCTGCTCTCCGTCGGCACGGATGGCTTCCTTCTCCGATCCGCGGCACGTGCGGAACTGGCCCGGGCAAAGGGCTGAGCGCCCTCAGCGCCGCAGGTTCTGGGCGATGAACTCGCCCCCGTGGCGAAGGCCATCGGGGTCGATCCCATGACCGACACCGACCGAGAGATGCCACTGGCAGGGAATTTCCGCCTTGCTGAAGCTTGCCATCGCATCGAACAGCGCATCGACCGGGATTACATTGTCCTGGTCGCCATGCACCAGCAGGATCGGCGGCTTGCCGGTTGCCTGTTCCTTGAGGTGCTCGCCCCCGACAAGATGGCCGGAATAGCCGATGATCGCGGCGGGCGGCACCCGACGCCGCAAACCCACATGCAACGCGGTCATCGCGCCCTGGCTGAAGCCGACGAGCGCCAGCCGATCCGGCCCGAGGCCGTGGCGCACAAGTTCGGCATCGAGGAAGGCATCCACATCCGCATGCACCTGGTTCACCCCGCGCCAGCGCTCGCCGGGATCGCGGAAGGTCAATTCCCACCATTGCCGGCCCATGGGCGACATGCCGCAGGGCTCCGGCGCATGGGGCGAAACAAACGCGGCATCGGGCAGCAATTCCTGCCAGCTCCGCCCGAGATCGATCAGGTCGTTCCCGTCCGCGCCATAGCCGTGCATGAACACCACGAGCGCGCGCGCCTGGCCGGAGGCCGGCTGCAGGCGGGGACCATCAAGCGGACGCGGCATCTCTTCCTCCGACACTTTTCATCGGCATCTTCTTCACGCGAACCGGCGACCGCCCCCGCCCTCGCAGGGGCATGCTTCGCTTGAAGATGCATTTCAGGCCGCGCGCAGGGCCTCGACCGGGTCGAGCCGCGCGGCCCGGAAAGCGGGATAGAAGCCCGAGACGATCCCGACAAGCCCCGAGAAGACAAAAGCCGTGACCACCACGAGTGGATCGACAAGCAACGGCCAGCCCGCCTTCATCGCCGTGATGATGGCAATCCCGATGCCGATCCCGATGCCGATCAACCCGCCGATCAGCGCGATGGTTGTCGCCTCGATCAGGAACTGGCCCATCACATCGAGCGGACGCGCGCCCACGGCCATCCTGAGGCCGATTTCCCTCGTGCGCTCGGTGACCGAAACCAGCATGATGTTCATGATGCCGATGCCCCCCACCACGAGGCTCACGGCCGCCACCGAGAGCAGGAGCATCGCCATGGTTCGCGCGCTTTCCTCGCGCGTCGCCTGGATCTCGGCCATGTTCCGCAGCGAGAAATCATCGTCGCGGCCATCCTGGATGCGATGGCGCTGGCGCAGCAGGCGCCTCATCTCCTCCTCGGCGGCGGAGAGATCCTCGCCTTCCCTGATCTTGACCATGATCTGGTTGACCGAGCGGTTCTTGGCCCGGTTGGTGCCCACCACACGCTGCCGCGCGGTCTGCAGCGGCAGGAGGATCACGTCGTCCTGGTCCTGCCCGAACATGCTCTGCCCCTTGGGGCTCATCACGCCGATCACCTCGAAGGGCACGTTGCGCACCCGGATCTGCGCACCGACGGGATCATTCCCCCCGAAAAGCTCGCGCTGCACGGTCTGGCCGATCAGCGCCACCTGCCCGCCGCGGCGGGTCTCCTCCTCGGAGAATTCGCGCCCGCGCTCCACCACCCAGTCGCGTGCGACGAAGTAATCGAGATCAACGCCGATGGCGCTCGTCGCCCAGTTCTGCCCGCCGGAAACCACCTGCACGCCGCCGCGCACCAAAGGCGCCGCCGCCTGCACGGCGGGGATCTCGGTCTTGAGGGCCTGCGCATCGGCATCGGTCAGCGTCGAGGCATTTCCGGTGCCGAGCCGCGCGCCGCCCTGCGTGATATTGCCGGGAATGACGATGATGAGATTGGCGCCGAGCGACTGGATCTGCGCATTCACCCGCTCCCGCGCTCCATTCCCCACGGCCACCATGGCGATGACCGCCGCAACGCCGATCACGATGCCGAGCATGGTCAGCACCGAGCGCAGGGCATGCGCGCGGATGGCCGAAAGCGAGGAGAGGATGGCATCCAGAAAGCTCATGGCCGGAAACTCATGCCGCTTCCGACCATTCCGCGAGCGCGGCCGCTGCATCGCGCGGGGCCTGTTCGGCATCGGAGACGATTTTCCCATCGCGGAAGCGGATGACCCGAGAGGCGAACGCCGCCACATCCGGCTCATGCGTCACCACGATCACCGTCACGCCGTCGCGGTTCAGCGCCTGGAACAAGGCCATGATGTCGAGCGAGGTGCGGCTGTCGAGCGCGCCGGTCGGCTCATCCGCGAGCAGGCAGGCGGGCCGGTTCACCAGCGCGCGGGCAATGGCCACGCGCTGCTGCTGGCCGCCGGAGAGCTGGAGCGGCAGATGCCGCATGCGATCGGCGAGGCCCACACGAGCCAGGGCCGCTTCCGCACGGGCACGCCGCTCGCGTTTGGGCAGACCGGCATAGAGCATCGGGAGTTCGACATTGCCGAGCGCATCGACGCGCTGCAGCAGGTTGAACTGCTGGAAGACAAAGCCGATCTCGCGGTTTCGCGTGCGCGCAAGCTCGGTCGGGGACAGGCGTCCCACTTCCACGCCCTTGAGGCGATAGGAGCCGGCACTCGGCTGGTCGAGACAGCCCAGCACATTCATGAAGGTCGATTTGCCGGAGCCTGAAGGACCCATCACCGCGACGAAAGACCCTTGCCGGATCTCGGTCGTCACGCCCGCCAGCGCGACCACGCGCTCCTCGCCCATCTGGTAGATGCGCTCGAGGTTCTCGACCGCGATCAGGGCGGGAGAGATGGCCGCTCCCATGGCTCAGAACCCGAAACGGAAGCCGGTGGAGGCCCGGTTGCGCGGCGTGCTGACCACGCCATTGATGACCGCATCGCCCGGCTTGATCTCGCCGGAAAGCACCTCTGTCCAGGTGCCGTCGGTCGCGCCGATGCGCAGGTTCACCGGCTTGGGATTGCCTTGGGCATCCAGCACATGCACCCGGCCCGGCACGCCCGCCTCCGCCACAGGCGGGGCACCCGCGCGCCCCTGCGCATCCTGGCCACGCGGCACCCGCGCCTCGCGGAAGGCGCGATATTTCTCACGCTGCTCCGGTGTCAGGATGGCCTCGAACTCGCGCGAAAAGCGCTGGCGTTCCTTGCGCGCCATCTCGCGGCGCTCCTCCGGGCTGCCTGCACGTTGAAGGGCCTCGCCCATGGCGCGCCCCAGCTTCTGGGCCTCGGCGAATTGCCTGTCGTCCAGCGCGAGTTCCGCCTTGAGGCTATCGAGAAGGGCTGTTGCCTGTCGCACCGGGCCGCCGCCACCGCCACCGCCGACGCCGGCGGGCGGGGAGAAGGGACCGGCGGCATCGTCAACCGGAACCGATGCGCTGACCCCAGCCTCTCCGGGAGCGCCGGGTGCGGGGCGGGGCGCCCCGGGCGGCTGCCAGCGCAAGGCGGCATTGGAGACACGCAGCACATCCGCCTTCCGCTCGGTGAAGATGCGGGCATTGGCGGTCATGCCCGGAAGCAGCGCGAGATCGTTGTTCTTCACGGTGACGATGGTGGTGTAGATGACGACATTCTGCACGGTCTGGGAGCCGAGCCGGACGAGCCGCACCGTGCCGGTGAAGGTGCGCGCGGGATAGGCATTGACGGTGAACTCCACCGTCTGGCCCGGCTTCACGCGGCCGACATCGGTTTCATCGAGGTTGATGTTGACCTCGATGGTCTTGAGGTTCTGGGCGACGAGGAACAGCGTCGGTGCCTGCAGCGAGGCGGCCACGGTCTGCCCCAGCTCGACATTCCGCTGCACCACCACCCCATCCACGGAGGAGCGGATCTCGCTGTTCGCAAGGTCCACCTCGATCTGCCGCACCACGGCCTCGGCCTTGGCGATCTGCGCCTCGGAGGAAGCCTTCTGGGCCTCGACAACCTTCAGATCCGCCTCCAGCGCCACGATCTGAGCGCGGGCCGATGCCACCTGCGCCTCCGCGGAGAGGGCGGCGGAACGCAGGGCATCGCGTTGCGTCGTGGCATTCTGCAGGGCGACATCCGTTGCGATGCCCCGCTCCTTCAGGCTGGACTGGCGCTCGAAAGTCGCCTCGGCATCGCGAAAAAGCGTGCGCGCCCGCTCGGCCTGGGCCTGAACGTCGCGCAGAACCGCGTCGACGCGCTGGAGATCGGCGCGGGTCTTCTCGGCTTGCGCATCATTGAGCTGGCGGGCGGCGCGCGCCTGCTGGAGATCGGCCATCGAACCATCGCGGCGCGCGAGCAGGGTGTCTCGATTGAGGCGCGCGAGCACCTGGCCGGCCTTCACCTCGTCATTGTGGTCGGCGAGGATCTCCACCACCTGCCCGGAGAGCTGCGAGCCGACGATCACCGTCGTGGTCGCCAGCACGGTGCCCGTGGCGGAGACGGTCGCGATGATCGGCCCGCGCGAGATGTTATCGGTGCGATAGCGCGCAGCCTCGCCGCCTTCGCCGCCCGTGCGGGAAGCAAGAGCCCAGATTCCGAGACCGCCCGCGAGAACCAGAAGAATGAGGAACACCTTGCGCATGGCCCTTCATACCACCCGGTATTCGGACCTGTCACATGAAGGCTTTGTCATGTGCTCTCACCGGTCGCGATCGCGATTGAAGATCAGCACATCGACCAGCGGTTCGGCGCTAGAACCGAAGGCGGAATCGAGCGCGGCAATCGCCTCCTCCGTCACCGCGGCGAGCCGCATGCGGGCGCCTTCGAGGCCCATCAGGCTCACCAGAGTCGCCTTGCCGGCCCTGGCATCCTTCGCCACCGCCTTGCCCACCACGGCGGCTTCGCCCTCGATATCGAGCAGGTCGTCGCGGATCTGGAAGGCGAAGCCAAGGGCCTCGCCATAGGTTTTCAAGGCGCGGCGTTCGGCCATCGGCACCGGCGCGGCGAGCAGGCCGCCAGCTTCCGCCGCGAAACGGATCAGCGCGCCGGTCTTCAGCGCCTGCAGATGGCGGATGGAGGAAAGCCCCTGCCGGGGCGGTCGGCCGTTCTTGGAAAAGCGGCCCTCTGCCGCCAGATCCAGCATCTGGCCGCCAACCATGCCATCGAGCCCCGCGGCCTCGGCAAGCGCCGCGACCAGCTTCGACCGCGTGGAAGCACGCGGAGCGGTTCGGCGATCGGCGAGGATCGCGAAGGCCATGGTCAACAGGGCGTCGCCCGCAAGAATCGCGGTGGCCTCGTCGAAGGCGATATGCGCGGTAGGCTGGCCCCGGCGCAGGTCGTCATTGTCCATCGCGGGCAGATCGTCATGCACCAGCGAGTAGCAATGCACGGCCTCGAGTGCGGCCGCCACCCGCAGGGGGCCTTCGCCATCAAGGCCGAAGAGCCGGGCAGTTTCAAGGACGAGATAAGGCCTGAGCCGCTTTCCGCCTGTGAAGACCGCATGCCGCATGGCTGCCACCAGCCGCTCGGGCCTGCCACGTTCCGAAAGAAGGCCGCCGAGGCAACCTTCCACTGCCGAGGCATGGCGCTCCAGCCGCGCCCGAAACTCCACCCGCATCACCAATCCCCCTGCCGGTCGCGCCGGCTCCTGATCGCAGGGGAAGCCGCCTCCAAGGGAAAATCAAGTCAAGTCGTGCGCTTCTCCAAAACGAGCGCGTTTCGCGCTGGCTTTTGGCCATTGATGCGTGTATAGCGCCACGACTTCCGTTTCGGCCGGGATCGCGACAGGCTTCGATGAGGCCTGCGAGATCGGCTTTCGCCGCGGGGCAAGGCCTCGCGAACCTTTGGAGTATCACGATGGCCGTTCCCAAGAAGAAGGTCTCGCGCTCGAAGCAGGGCATGCGCCGTTCGGCCGATGCGCTCTCCGCGCCGACCTATGTCGAAGACAAGAACACTGGCGAATTGCGCCGCCCGCACCATGTGGACCTGAAGACCGGCCTCTATAATGGCCGCCAGGTCCTGACGCCGAAAATCGCCGAGTAAAGGCGCTTCCGCGCCGGGTTTCGGCTTTTCAGTCCCAAAAAACCCCGGGCGGTTCCTCCGTCCGGGGTTTTCTTGTCAGGCCGGGTGAATGCACCCGAATCCCACCCTGTCCAACTGTGATGCGCCTCAGGCGCGGAATTCGGATGGCGTCGTCTCCTCGGCGAGGCGAGAAGGCTTGTGCGCGGCGGCGAAGGCGTAGGCCCGCTCGCGGGCTGTCGCGACATCGCGACGCCCCAGCACCTTGCGCAGATCCGGATCGCCGGAGGCAATCATCTGCACCAGGAACTCCGGCGTGCGGGCCGGTTTCTGTCCTGGAGCGGCTCTGGAATCCGGCATCGCCCGGGCGGGGCGATCATCCCGGGACGATTTCTGCCGGAAGCCCGAGGAAAATGTTTCAGTCTGGTACAGAATGGGGACACTGATCTTGCTCATGCCGACAAGGCGGCAAGGTCCGTGCCGCAAGCGGGTTTCCCGCCTGTTATGTCTTCAAGAACTCAATTCTCCGTCTCTACAGGACCAAAAACAACTTCTGCGCTCATCAAGTCTTAACGTCTTGGCTCCAGTCTGGTCTCCCCAGTCGAAACAGGTCCCTGTCCGCCCGCGCGCAGAAAGTCACGGTCGACGGCCCCATTAAAGAACGATGACGATGATGACTCAAGGCAGCGGGACGATCATCTCCTTCACGGGGCAGCCGGACACGGAACATGTGCCAGCAGACATGCTGCTCGACGGAACGCGCGACCTCGGCGAGGCAACCTATGCCTGGAACATCGAGACGGATGTGATGACCTGGGGCCTGGAGGCCACCCACATTTTCGGCGTGCGGGAAATGGCGGCATTGAGTTCCGGCACGGCTTTCGCGACGCTCATCGACCAGGCGAGCCCGCATTCCCGCCATGCCGAGGTTTTCGAGAGCGAGCGCTGCGACCAGGGAACGGGCGTTTCCTTCTCGACGCGTTATCTCGTGAACCCTGCCCCCGGATTGCGTTTCTGGATCGAGGATACCGGCCGCTGGTTCGCCAATGAAAAGGGCCGGCCGCGGCTGGTTCATGGCGTCTGCCGGCGTGTGCTGGCACCGACCTCCGAGGAAATCGCGCTCGTCACCAAGCGCCATTTCGACCCGACCACCGGCGCCCTGACGCGTGCCGATTTCTGCAACGCGCTCGGCGATGCCATCGTCACGAGCGCCCGGGATCCGCGCGGCCTCGTGCTGATGATGGTCGCGGTGGATGATCTCGCCCAGCTCAACAAAACCTATGGCTATCATATCGGCGACGAGATCATCGCCGCGATCGTGCGCCGCCTGCGCGGGCTGGTCCGCCGTCGTGACATTCTCGGCCGCTATGCAACGAACAAGATCGGCATCGTGCTGGCACCGAGCCTCGCGGACCATATGGAATTCGTGGCAAACCGCCTGGCCTCGGCCATCCGCGGGGTTCCGATTGATACCAGCGCCGGGCCGATCCCCGCTTCGGTGCATATCGGCGGCGTGGCTGTTCCGCGCGATGCCAAGACAGCCATCGAGGCGCTCCATGCCTGCGAGGAAGCGCTGACCGATGCACAGGATCGCACGGATCAGGCATTCCTCGCCTTCAGCGGCGACCCGGAAACACGCGCCAAGCGCAGTTCCAACCGCGAATCCACCGATACGGTTCTCACCGCGCTCAACGACCGGCGCATTGAACTCGCCTTCCAGCCGATCGTGCGATCGGGCAGCGGCGAAGTGGCGATGTATGAAGCACTCGTCCGGATGACCTCGCCGGAAGGCGAACTGATGGGAGCCGGCACCATCGTGCCGGTGGCCGAGCGGCTTGGCTTCCTGCATCTCATCGATCATCGCGTGATGGAGCTGGCGCTCGAAACCCTGCGCAGACGCCGCGACATCCAGCTCACGGTGAATGTAGGCGTGGACACGGCCCTGCATCCGGACTGGATGGCAGCTTTCCAGGCCCATCTCGCCATCGACAAGAGCGTTGCGCAGCGCCTCGTCGTGGAGATCACTGAAACCTCGCTCATCGAGGACGTTCAGGGCGCCCAGCGCCTGATCGAGGCGATCAAGGATTGCGGCGCATGCGTGGCGATCGACGATTTCGGGGCGGGGCACACCTCGTTCCGCAACATGCGCCTTCTGCCGATCGACATCCTGAAGATCGACGGGACCTTCATCAAGAACCTGGCGCGCTCGGAGGATGACCGCTTCTTCGTGCAGACCCTGCTGCAGCTCGCGCGCCACCTGCGCATCGAGACGGTGGCCGAATGGGTGCAGGACGAGGAAACGGCCAGCCTGCTCACCTCGTGGCGGGTGGAATATCTGCAGGGCGATTTCGTGGGTGTCGCCACGCAGGATCTACCAGAACCGAAATCATCGTTTCGCGCCATAGCCTGAACAAGGCCCTCCGCGCTCTGCTGCCCGGAGACCGCGTTCTCGAAAGCCCTTAGCCCGTCTTATTCATGAGGGGGCTGATTTTGGGTTGGCGGATGTAGCATAACGGTATGATATCGCGTAGGATTTAGCTGTTTACACCGATCCGATCCGCACCATCAACCCCGCCACACCCGCCATGACCGACGAT
>NZ_JBJTDY010000047.1:0-7640 GCF_046092605.1 Rhabdaerophilum sp.
TCGGGCTCACGGGAAGCAGATTCGTCCGCGCTCGACTCGTCGCCATCGGGCTCGCCCGCTTCGCCTTCGGCATCCTCGCCGGATGCCGAATGTTCATCGGAAGCGGCTTCCTCGCCATCCATCGGGGCGGAGGCGACTTCAACCATGCCGCCCCGACGGCGCCGCGCCTTGTTGCGGCCACCGCGACGCGAGCCGCGCTCCTCTTCCTCGCTCTCCTCGTCGGCGGCGGCGGCCTCCTCGGCCAGCAGCGCCTCGCGATCGGCAACGGGGATCTGGTAATAATCGGGATGGATTTCCGCGAAGGCGAGGAAGCCGTGGCGATTGCCGCCGAAATCCACGAAGGCGGCCTGGAGCGAGGGCTCCACGCGCGTCACCTTGGCGAGATAGATATTGCCCCTCAGGGGGCGGCGATTGGCACTTTCGAAATCGAATTCCTCAACGCGATTGCCGCGTTGCACGACCACCCGGGTCTCTTCCGGGTGGGACGAATCGATCAACATCCGTGTGGTCATGGATAAGCCTTGATGAGGATGTCCCTGTTCGATGGCTCGAAATCGAGCAGGCGAGACGGCTCGGCCGGCTGGAGGCCGATGCGCGGGAGGTCATGCCGATGGAACGGGGAAGTTTCGGATCAGGAAAACGGCCATCGGCCGAAGCCGGCAGCCGGACGAAGCCGGGAAGGGCCGCGGAGAAGGAGCGAACTGACATGCGCGGAAGGTGCCGAGCCGAAATCCCGGACATGCGCAGCCGAAGCGGCGCAACCGGTTTCAGATCCAGGCTCGAAAAAGCGGGCATTACCAGAACGATCCCCAAAGGCGGCCGATGCGTCCCGTCGCAAGAGGTTCTCGCCGAAGGGCCGGGATTGGGATGCCGCGCCCGATTTTCGGGGGCGGCTCGCCGGACCATGACGCCTGCCGGAGCATCCGGTCGAGGCGGGGCGGGAACAATGCGGAGCGCGACTCATCAGGTTGAGGAGTCTTGCCCGCTGGCGCGACGCACCATAGACCTCGTGTAAGGACGAATGCGCGAATTTGCAAGCGAGAGACCGGAAGGCCACCGGCCATGAGGCTTTCATCCCCCAGGCTTGATCTCGGCGCCGCCCTCTTGGCGGGCCTTGTCCTGCTCGTTCTGGCGCTGTTCCCGGTGTCCGTCGCTGAGGCACAGGGCCCTCAGGGTGCCCCGGCCGTGATCCGTGCGATCCATCCGGTCGAGGGGCAGAGCCTGGACCTCTTCGCGATCGTCATCGATCTTTCCGAGGAAACGACCTTCCGCCACGAGGTTCTCACTGGCCCGGACCGGCTGGTGATCGACCTCGACCGCAGCTTCGTGGCGGCCAGCGCGCAGAGGATGACCGGGCGGTCGCTTCCGGCGATCGGCGCCTTGCGCGCCGGGCTCTTCATGGCCGGGCAATCGCGCATCGTGATCGATCTCGCGCGGCCCGTGCTCGTCGAGCGCGCGGATTTCGTGCGGCAGGCCGGTGTGGCGCGGCTGGTGGTGCAATTGCGCGCGACGAGTGCCGAAGCCTTCATGGCGCAGGCCCGACTCGATTCCGCAAGGCGCATGACGAGCCGCATGGCGCGACCGGAACCGCCACCGGACGACCGGGGCGACACGCGCCCGCTCGTCGTGATCGATCCGGGCCATGGCGGCATTGATCCGGGCGCATCCGGTGCCAGGGGCGAAACGGAAAAGGACATCGTGCTCGCGATCGGTCTCGCGCTGCGCGACCGGCTCGCGAGGTCCGGCAGGGTGCGGGTGGCAATGACGCGCGAGGATGATCGATTTGTTTCGCTCGGCGAGCGCGTGAAATTCGCCCGCGCCCGGGAGGCGAGACTGTTTGTCTCGCTCCATGCCGATTCGCTCGCGGGCGAACCGGATGTGCGTGGCGCCTCGGTTTACACGCTTTCGGACCGGGCAACCGACGCGCTGGCCGCGCGCGCCGCCGAAAAGGAAAACCGGGCCGACCTCATCGCCGGGCTGGATGCCGATGAGGAGGCGAAGGGCGGCATCGAGCCGATTCTCCTGGATTTCGCCCGGCGCGAAACGCGGGCCTTCGGCCAGCTTGCGGCCCGGCAGACGGTGACCGCTCTCGGCAACCGCACCCACAAGACACCGTTGCGCGGCGCGGGTTTTCGCGTGCTGCGCGCACCGGACATGCCGTCGATCCTGATCGAATTGGGCTATCTCTCCAATCCGCAGGATTTGCGGGCGCTGGTGGATGGCAATGACCAGAAATCCCTGGCCGAGACGCTCGCCCATGCGCTGGAATCCTTCGTGCTGGCGACCTCGACGCCGGAACCGGCCGCTGCCGCGCCGGCGCCCTGACGTCTCAAAAAAAAGCACCTCGCAAGGAATTGTTCGGTGGAGGTGCCGTTTTTCGGCCACGCTTTTCGACTTTCTCTCGCAGGAGACTTTTGGGCTCGCCGAAGCTCTGGTATCCCCTCGTGGAATCCTGCTGCGCGAGACAGCTTTCGACTTGGTGAATGCGTCAGGAATTTACTCCTCTTCGTGCGATCATCGACGAAGGCGGGAGAGGCAGCCGGAAACGGCGTGCCGACAGGAATAGGGCAGTGGTATGCGACTGATCGCGCGGTTTCTCGCGTTTCTGTTCGGAACCCTCACGCTCGTGGGCCTCGTGGGCGCCGCGGCAGTGAGCTATGTCGTCTGGCATTATTCGCAGGATCTGCCGGATCACGCCCAACTCGCCAATTACGAGCCGCCGGTGACCACCCGCGTGCATGCGGCCGACGGCTCCCTGCTGGCCGAATACGCGCGCGAGCGGCGCCTCTACCTGCCGATCCAGGCCATGCCACAATTGCTGATCGCGGCTTTCCTCTCGGCCGAGGACAAGAATTTCTACAAGCATGGCGGTGTCGACCCCGAAGGTTTGGCCCGTGCCGTCGTCACTCAGTTCCGCCGTGGGTCCGGCGGGCGCCAGCAGGGTGGCTCGACGATCACGCAGCAGGTGGCCAAGAACTTCTTCCTGACCCGCGACCAGACGGTCGAGCGCAAGATCCGCGAGGCTTTGCTGGCCTTCCGTCTCGAGGCGACCTTCTCGAAGGACAAGATCCTCGAACTCTACATGAACCAGATCTTCCTCGGCTCGGGGAACTATGGTGTCGCGGCGGCCGCGCTGAATTATTTCGGCAAGTCGGTGCATGAACTTTCGATTTCCGAGGCGGCCTATCTCGCGGCCCTGCCGAAGGCGCCGTCGAACTACCACCCGATCAACCACCGCGAGGCGGCGCTCGGCCGGCGCAACTATGTGATCGATCGCATGCTCGAGAACGGCTATATCAGCCGCGAGGATGCGCAGGTTGCGCGCGCGGAGCCGCTGGTCGCCACTTTCCGCCAGCTCTCGCCGAACGCCTATGCTGCCGGCTTCTTCGCCGAGGAAGTGCGCCGCGAGATCGTGGATCGCTATGGCAACAAGAAGCTGCTGGAAGGCGGCCTCTCGGTGCGTTCGACCCTCGATCCCCGCATGCAGGTTCTGGCCCGCAAGGCGCTTTCCGATGGTCTCGTGCGCTATGACGAGGCCCGCGGCTGGCGTGGGGCGCAGGATCGCATCCCGCCAACCGGCGACTGGGGCATTCCTCTCGCCGAAGTGCAGGGCCTGACGGATGTCGATCCGTGGCGGCTGGCCGTCATTCTGGATGTCACCAACACCGAGGCGCGCATCGGCCTCCAGCCGACCCGGCTCTCGGGTGGCCAGGTCGATCGCAAGCGGGAGACCGGCATCATCCCTCCGGAGGGCGTGCGCTGGACCAACCGTCCGCTGGCGCGTGTCGTCAACCCCGGTGATGTGGTCTATGTCGAGCCGATCGCGGGGCAGGAGGGGCGCTATCGCCTGCGCCAGGTGCCGGAAATCTCCGGCGCGCTGGTGGCCATGGACCCGCATACCGGCCGCGTGAAGGCGATGGTCGGCGGCTTCTCCTTCGACAAGAGCGAGTTCAACCGCGCGACGCAGGCGCTGCGGCAGGTGGGCTCGTCCTTCAAGCCCTTTGTCTATGCCACCGCGCTCGATAACGGCTACACGCCGTCCTCGATCATCCTCGACGAGCCGATCGAGCTCGACCAGGGCAATGGCGAGATCTGGCGGCCGGAAAACTACGACGGCAAGCCGACCGGTCCGCGCACGCTGCGCTATGGCGTCGAGCAATCGAAGAACCTCATGACCGTGCGCCTCGCGCGCGATCTCGGCATGCCGCTCGTCGCGGAATATGCGAAGCGCTTCGGCGTCTATGATGACATGCTGCCGGTGCTGGCCATGTCGCTCGGCGCGGGCGAGACGACCGTTCTGCGCATGACCGCCGCCTATTCGATGATGGCGAATGGCGGCAAGCGCATCCGGCCGACCCTCATCGACCGCATCCAGGACCGCTGGGGCGCGACCATCTATCGCCATGACGAGCGCCAGTGCGATCCGTGCTCTTCGGAAGCGTGGAACGAACAGGACGAGCCCCGCCTCATCGACAGGCGCGAGCGCGTGATCGACCCGATGACCGCCTACCAGATCACCTCGATCATGGAAGGCGTGACCCAGCGTGGCACGGCGGCGCAGCTTCGCGCGCTCGGTCGCACCTTCGCGGGCAAGACCGGCACGACGAACGACGCGAAGGACGTGTGGTTCGTGGGCTTCTCGCCCGATCTCGCGGTGGGCGTCTATCTCGGCTTCGACAAGCCGCAATCCCTCGGTAGCCGCGCCACCGCCGGCACCTATGCCGTGCCGATCTTCTCGGCCTTCATGAAGGAGGCGCTGGCCGGCAAGCCGAACCTGCAATTCCGCGTGCCGCCTGGCATCAAGTTCATCCGCGTGAATGCGCGCACGGGCCAGCGCACCACGGCAGGCGACCCGCAGGCGATCCTGGAGCCGTTCAAGCCCAATACCGCACCGCCGGAGAACTATTCCTTCGGGGAAGTGACGGCGGGCGGCGTGGTTGTTCCCGGCGGCCCCATCGGCTCAACCACCGGCGGCCTTTACTGACGTCAATCCGGTTTACAGGCCCGGCCCGGAAGGCTATCCCGGCCGGGCTTTTCGCGCCGCCTGATCAGGTTCGCGCCAGCAGGATATGAAAGCATGCGTGCCGAAGTCGAAGAAAAGGTCGATGTGATCCAGCAATCGATCGGGTTGCTGAAGAAGCATCTCGATTGGGACCGCGCGCTGAAGAAGCTCGCGGAATTGAATGCGCGCGTCGAGGAGCCCGATTTCTGGAATGATGCACAGGCCGCGCAGAAGATCATGCGCGAGCGCACCGATCTCGATTACCGCATCGGCATCGTGAAGAAGCTGCAGGGCGATCTCGACGACGCCGTGACCCTCATCGAACTCGGCGAGGCGGAGGAGGACGAGGGCACGATCACGGAAGGCGAGAACCAGATTCGCGCGCTCGCCGAGAATTCCGAGAAGCTGCAGATGGAAGTGCTGCTCTCGGGCGAGGCGGACGCCAATGACACCTATATCGAGGTGCATTCGGGCGCGGGCGGCACCGAGAGCCAGGATTGGGCCTCGATGCTGATGCGCATGTATCAGCGCTGGGCCGAACGCTCGGGCTTCAAGGTCGAGGTGATGGAAGTCTCCGACGGCGAGGAAGCGGGCATCAAATCGGCGACGCTGATGCTCAAGGGCCGCAATGCCTATGGCTGGGCCAAGACCGAGGCCGGCGTGCATCGTCTCGTGCGCATCAGCCCTTACGATTCGAATGCCCGCCGGCACACGAGCTTTGCCAGCGTGACCATCTATCCGGTTGTGGACGATTCCATCCAGATCAACCTCAACGAGAGCGATGTGCGCATCGACCTGATGCGCGCGCAAGGAGCTGGCGGCCAGAACGTCAACAAGGTGGAATCGGCCGTGCGCCTCCTGCACATCCCCACGGGCATCATGGTGATGAGCCAGACCAGCCGTTCGCAGCACCAGAACCGCGAACTTGCCTGGAAGATGCTGCGCGCGCGTCTTTATGAGCTGGAACTGAAGAAGCGCGAGGCCATCGCGCAGGCGGAGCAGGCCGCCAAGACCGATATCGGCTGGGGCCACCAGATCCGCTCCTATGTGCTCCAGCCCTACCAGCTCGTGAAGGATCTGCGCACGGGCGTCACCTCCACCGACCCGCAGGCCGTGCTCGATGGCGATATCGACCCCTTCATCGAGGCCGCGCTGAAGCACAAGATCACCGGCGGCGAGCCGATCGCGGTGGATGATATCGAGTGATCGACGCTCAGCTTTCGGCAATCACCGAGGAGCTGCGGGAGCTGGAGCACGGCCTCTGGATCGCCGAGACACGCTACGACCGTGCTTGGCTCGATGCCCTTTTTGCCGAAGATTTCATGGAGTTCGGTCGATCGGGCGGGCGCTACACGCGGGCTGAGTGTCTTGAAGTTGAGCCCAAACAGCGGATCGATGTGACGCTCCCGCTCCCGGATTTCGCGGTCAGGCCCCTGGACCAGAACAGCTTTCTCGTGACTTACGTCAGCATTCACCAAGGCACCTCGCCGGGAAAGGCCAACCGCGCGTCAATCTGGACGCGGACGTCTAACGGCTGGCAACTGCGGTTCCACCAGGGAACGTCGACGAGTTGAAGCCTCACTCCACCGCGCTCGCTGTCATCAGGCGGCTGGCGCGCAGGAAGCGCATGGGGTCCGTCGCGTCGTCATCGATGCGCACTTCGTAATGCAGGTGCGGCCCGGTGGAACGGCCGGTGGAGCCGACGGTTCCCAGCACCTGGCCGGCAAGAATGGTATCACCCTCGCTGACCTGAATGCTCGAGAGATGCGCATAGCGAGTGGAGAGGCCGTTGCCATGGTCGATCTCGACCATGCGGCCATAGCCGCCGCTGTAACCCGCCTCGATCACCCTGCCCGGCGCGGTGGCGCGAACCGCCGTGCCCGGAGGTGCGCGAAAATCGATGCCGGAATGCATGGCGAGCCCGCGCGTGAACGGATCGAGCCGGGTGCCGAAGCTCGAAGTGATGTCGTGTTCGGTGGAAAGCGGACGCGCGAGCGGCAGACGCTTCAGCACGGCCTGGCTGTTGCCCGCGCTGAGCAGCGCCTGATCGGCACGCACCAGATGCTCGTCGAAATCCTCAGCGCCGCCGAGTGGCGCGGGCGGCAGAAGCGGGCCGCCGAGACCCGATGCCGGCGGTGTCACGTCGCGCAGCATCATGAGTTCGAAGCCCTTCGCCGCAGGCAACCTGGCGCGCGTCACGGCGCGCGGCTCGAGTTCCTTCTCGAAGCGATGCAGGCCAAGGCCCGTGGCGGCAATGACCCGGCGGGCGCGGCCGTCGGCCTCCTCGGCATGTTCGGCCAACCTTTTCATGGTGGTGATCTGATGAAGTTCCATCTGCCTGGTGCGCTGGTCCACCTGGCCCACCACATCCTTGATGGCCCCGCGCATTTTCAGATCATCGAAGCGGGGCGGCTTAGCCTGGATGTCACCCGGCGAAACCGGCTGGAAGGCGCGGGGTGCGAAGGTCGAGACCGGCCCCTCCACCGGCGCGGGGCGGGGCGGCTCCACCGGCCCGCCGATCGCGGCGGGCCGGGGCGCGGGCGCCTCGATGCTCGCGGGGGGGGGCGCCGGGCGGGTGGTCCGGGGGGGGGGCGGTTGCCGTGGGGCTGGGAGGCCGGCCTGGGCGGCGCGCGGGGCG
>NZ_JBJTDY010000048.1:0-7012 GCF_046092605.1 Rhabdaerophilum sp.
CATCGGCCGAGGCCATCAGGGGCCCCGGGCGCAGGCCGAACATGCCCACCGGAAATCCCGGCGCATTGTGCAGGCCATAGACCTCGTTGATGCCGAAACGGTCCATCATGCCGTCGTCCACCATAGCCTTGCCGCCCGCCCCGCCCTCTTCGGCCGGCTGGAAGATCAGGGCGACAGTCCCGTCGAAAGCCCGTGTTTCGGCAAGGTATTTCGCGGCACCGAGCAGAATGGCCGTATGCCCGTCATGCCCGCAGGCATGCATCTTGCCCGCAACGGTCGAGGCGTGTTCAGCCCCCGTCGCCTCGTGGATCGGCAGTGCATCCATATCGGCGCGCAGGCCCACCACCCGGCCGCCGGGGCCGTTCTTTCCGTGAATGAGGCCGACGACGCCGGTGCGGCCGATGCCTTCCACCACCTCGTCGCAACCGAATTCGCGCAGTTTCGCTGCAACAATGCCCGCCGTCCGATGCACCTCGTAGAGCACTTCCGGATGGGCGTGGAAATCGCGGCGCCAGCCGGTTACCTCGCCCTTGAGGGCCGCAATTCGCGGATCGATCTTCATGGTGTCTCCTTCGCGAGGGATGTCCGGTGCGAGCCGCCAGGGCTCCCGGGCCGCGCGACCTCCCGATCACGTCTTGAAGCTACTCCACTTCGCGCCATAACGAAAAGGGAGGTCTTTCGGAAATCGGATCAGTTCAGCGCATAGCCGCACATCCCGCGTGGTATATCGCCCGGGATTCGCTTCGCTCGTGACAAACGGTTTCCATTTCGTTTAGCCTTCCATCAAGGGCGGTCCGGGAGGCTGTCCAGCAAGAACAGGGAGAGTTCCATGAAAATGACCATCCGGGGCCTGCTCGCGGTCCTCGCCACGACGACGATGCTCGCGGGCGTCGCCGAAGCACGCACCCTGAAATGGGCGCGTTCCGGTGATTCGCTGACGCTTGATCCGCATGCCCAGAACGAGGGGCCGACCCATACCCTCGCCCACCAGATCTACGAACCGCTGATCATCCGCGACCATACCGGCAAGCAATTGCCGGCGCTGGCGACCAGCTGGGGCGTCACCTCCGATCCCGCCATCTGGGAGTTCAAGCTCCGGACCGGTGTGAAGTTCCATGACGGCGCTGATTTCGATGCGGATGACGTGGTCTTCTCGCTCGAGCGCGCCATGCAGCCCACCTCGGACATGAAGGGCCTGCTGACCTCCATCGAGAGCGTGACCAAGGTCGATTCCCACACGGTGCGCATCAAGACCAAGGGGCCCAACCCGCTGCTGCCCAACAACCTGGGCGACCTGTTCATGATGGACAAGGGCTGGGCCGAGAAGAACAACGCCACCAAGGTTCAGGACTTCAAGAACAGGGAAGAGAACTTCGCGGTCCGCAATGCCAATGGCACGGGCCCGTTCTTGCTGGTCAGCCGCGAGCCGGACGTGAAGACCGTGCTGAAGCGCAACGACAATTACTGGGGCAAGGCGGAAGTGCCGCTTGAGGTGACGGAAGTCATCTACACGCCCATCAAGGCGGATGCGACACGCATTGCCGCGCTGCTCTCGGGCGAGATCGATTTCGTGCAGGACCTGCCGGTGCAGGATATCGAGCGCCTCAGGCAGGATCGCAAGCTGCGGGTCAATTCCGGGCCGGAGAACCGCACCATCTTCTTCGGTTTCAATGTGGGCGATGCCGATCTGAAGTCTGACAATGTCGAGGGCAAGAACCCCTTCGCCGACAAGCGCGTGCGCCAGGCCATGAACATGGCGCTGAACCGCGCGGCCATCCAGCGTGTGGTGATGCGGGGTGAAAGCGTGCCGACGGGTGTCATCATGCCGCCCTTCGTGAATGGCTGGACCAAGGAACTCGATGCCGCTCCCGCCGTGGATTTGGCCGCCGCGCGCAAGCTGCTCGCGGATGCCGGCTACCCCAACGGGTTCTCGACCACCTTGCATTGCCCGAATGATCGCTACGTGAACGACGAGGCCATTTGCCAGGCCGCTGTCGGCATGTGGGGCGCGATCGGGGTCAAGGTGAACCTGGTCAGCCAGTCGAAGTCCATCCACTTCACGCTGATCCAGAAGCAGCCGC
This sequence comes from Rhabdaerophilum sp., assembly GCF_046092605.1. Taxonomy (NCBI): domain Bacteria; kingdom Pseudomonadati; phylum Pseudomonadota; class Alphaproteobacteria; order Hyphomicrobiales; family Rhabdaerophilaceae; genus Rhabdaerophilum; species Rhabdaerophilum sp. Next base: position 2,082 of record NZ_JBJTDY010000048.1, read on the forward strand.
CGGAGACCGACTTCTTCATGCTCGGCTGGGGCGTGCCGACCTTCGATTCGGATTACGTCTTCTCGTTCCTCTACCACACCCGGGCCGGTTCGCGCGGCAGCTGGAATGCGCTCCGTTATTCCAATGCCGAGATCGACAGCAAGATCCAGACGCTGTCCTCGGAAACGGATATCGCCAAGCGCAATGCCACGATTGCGGATATCTGGGGCCGCCTGAAGGAAGAAGCCCTCTATATCCCGTTGCATCATCAGACCCTCGCCTACGGCATGAAGAGCGATCTCGACATTCCGGTGGATGTGTCAAACCAGCCGAAGCTGAAGTTCGTGTCCTTCAAGCGTTCCTGACTCACCCGGCGCGGCGGCATATCGAGGGTGCCGCCGCCCTTTTCCTGATTGTCGGAGCGCCATGTTCGCTTATGCCGTTCGCTCTCTCGCGCAGGGCCTTCTTGTGCTCGTCGCGGTTGCCTTCATTGCGTTCTCGATGTTTCGCTTCGTGGGCGATCCCGTCGCGAACATGCTCGGGCAGGAAGCCACCCTGCAGGACCGGCAGGAGCTTTCCGAGCGCCTCGGGCTGGATGATCCCTGGCCCGTGCAATTCGCTCGCTTCATCGGCAATGCGGCAACCGGCGAATTCGGCGTCTCCTTCAGGCAGGCGCGGAAAGTGTCGGACCTGATCAGGGAACGCCTGCCCGCAACGGTGGAGCTTGCCGTGCTTTCCGCCCTGGTGGCCACGTTCTTCGGCGTGCTGCTGGGCGTTTATGTCGCGATCAATCGCACAGGGCTCCTCTCGAACGCCATCATGTCGATCAGCCTGATCGGCGTGTCCTTGCCCACCTTCCTCATCGGCATCGGGCTCATCTATATTTTCGCGGTGGAATTGCGCTGGCTGCCCTCCTTCGGGCGCGGCGAAACGGTGAAGATCGGCTGGTGGAGCACCGGCCTGCTCACCGAAAGCGGACGAAGATCGCTTGTCATGCCGGTGCTGACGCTCGCCTTCTTCCAACTTACCCTCATCATGCGGCTCGTGCGCTCCGAAATGCTCGAGGTCATGCGCGCGGATTTCATCCGCTTCGCGCGTGCCCGCGGCCTTGGTGAGCGTGTCATCGAGCTGCGCCATGCCCTGCGCAACACCCTCGTGCCGGTGGTGACGATTGCCGGCCTGCAGCTCGGCTCGATCATCGCTTTCGCGATTGTCACGGAGACGGTCTTCCAATGGCCGGGCCTCGGCGCGCTCTTCGTCAATGCCGTGCAATTCGCCGATGTGCCGGTGATGGCGGCCTACCTGATGTTCGTGGCGGCCGTGTTCGTGATTACCAACCTGATTGTCGATCTCCTCTATTTCCTGCTCGATCCTCGGCTTCGTTCGGGCGGCCGCACGGCGAAGGGGCATTGAAATGACCGATATGCCCCGCAACCCCGCCGAACCCTCGCGCTTCCAGCGCATCTGGGAAAGCGATGTGATGTGGTCGTTCCGGCATTCGCCTGTGGCCATCGTCTCGGCCATCGTCTCGCTGGTGATGATCTTCGGGGCGATCCTCGCGCCGCTTTATGCGCCGCAGGACCCCTTCAACCCGGCCTCGCTGAACCTGATGGATGGCCTTACCCCGCCAGGCAAGGTCAATGAATTCACTGGGCAAACCTTCCTCCTCGGGTCGGACAGCCAGGGCCGGGACATGTTTTCCGCCGTGCTCTATGGCACGCAGGTCTCGCTGCTGGTGGGCGCGGCCTCGGTGCTGTTCTCGGCGGTGATCGGTGTCTTTCTGGGCTTGATGGCCGGCTATATCGGCGGGAAGACCGAGGCCGTGATCATGCGCGTCGCGGATGTCCAGCTCTCCTTTCCGGCGATCCTCATCGCGCTGCTCATCTTCGGTGTGGCGCGCGGGATCATTCCGCCAGGCCAGCAGGAGGACGCTACGCTGATCCTGCTGATCCTCGCCATCGGGCTTTCGAACTGGGCGCAATATGCACGCACCGTGCGCGGTTCCACCTTGGTCGAGAAGAACAAGGAATACGTGCAGGCCGCGCGCGTCATCGGCCGCTCGCCCCTGCTGATCATGCTCAAGCACATCCTGCCGAATGTGATGGGTCCGGTGACCGTGATCGCCACCATCAACCTCGCCCTGGCCGTCATCGAGGAGGCAACGCTCTCCTTCCTCGGCGTGGGCATGCCACCCACGCAGCCGTCGCTCGGCACGCTCATCCGCGTCGGCCAGCAATTCCTGTTTTCCGGGGAGTGGTGGATTCTGCTCTTCCCGGCGCTCACGCTCGTCATCCTTGCGCTGGCGATCAACCTCCTGGGCGACTGGCTGCGCGACGCGATGAATCCGAGGCTGCGCTGATGGCCGGGAAACCCGTTCTCGAGGTCTCGGGCCTCACGCTTGATTTCGCCACGCGTCGCGGCACGCTGCGGGCGCTGGATGGCGTGTCATTTTCCATTGCACGCGGCGAGGTGCTGGGCGTCGTGGGTGAAAGCGGCGCGGGAAAATCGCTCACCGGCACCGCGATCATCGGGCTTGTCGAACGACCCGGCCGCATCACGGGCGGAGAAATCCATCTCAACGGCCAGCGGATCGACAACCTGCCACCGAAAGAGATGCGCGCCATCCGCGGGCGCAAGATCGGCATGATCTTCCAGGACCCGCTCACCTCGCTGAACCCGGTCTTCCGCATCGGTGACCAGTTGATCGAAACCTTGCAGGCGCATCTGCCGCTCTCGAAGGCGGAAGCGCGCCAGCGGGCCATCGAACTCCTTACGGAAGTGGGCATCCCCGCGCCCGAGAAGCGCATCGATGGCTATCCGCATGAATTCTCCGGCGGCATGCGTCAGCGCGTGGTGATCGCCCTGGCGCTGGCTGCGGGGCCGGATCTCATCGTCGCGGATGAGCCCACCACCGCGCTCGATGTGAGTGTTCAGGCGCAGATCATCACGCTGCTGAAACGGCTCTGTCGCACGCGCGGCACCTCGGTAATGCTGATCACCCATGACATGGGCGTGATCGCCGAGACAGCCGATCGCGTGGCGGTCATGTATGCCGGGCGCATCGTGGAAATCGGGCCGGTGGCCGAGGTGATCCGCCATCCGCGTCATCCCTATGCGCGCGGCCTGATGGGTGCCATTCCGGCGCTCGACACAAGGGTGAAACGCCTGACGCAGATCTCCGGCGCGATGCCCCGTCTTGATGCGATCCCCAAGGGCTGCGCTTTTCAGCCGCGCTGCTCGATCGCCATTCCGCGCTGCGCGACCGACCGGCCGGAACTCGTGCAGGCTGGCGCGTCGCGGGCTGCCTGCTGGCTCGCCAATTCGGAAGCCGAGGTGCCGGCATGAGCGAGCCCATCCTCGAGATTTCCAATCTCCGCCGCCTCTTTGATGTCTCGAAGCCGTGGCTCGAGCGCTTCATTGCCCGCGAGCCGCGCCAGGTGCTGACGGCGGTGGATGAGGTGTCGTTCTCCATCCACAAGGGCGAGACCTTCGCGCTGGTGGGGGAATCCGGCTCCGGCAAATCCACCGTGGCCAAGATGGTGGTCGGTCTTCTGCAGCCCAGCGGCGGCACGGTGCGCTTCACGGGCGTGCCCGAGGGCGAGCGGCCCCGCCCCGGCAGGGTGCAGATGATCTTCCAGGATCCCTATGCCTCGCTCAATCCCCGCTGGCGCGTGGCGGATATCATCGCCGAGCCGATGATCGTCACCCGTGCCCGCACCGGTGCCCGCACCGACGCCGCCAGCCGGGCCGCCCGCGTGGCCGAGCTGCTGACGCTGGTGGGTCTCTCTCCCAAGGATGGCGACAAGTATCCGCACCAGTTCTCGGGTGGTCAGCGCCAGCGCATCGCGATTGCCCGCGCCCTTTCCTCCGAGCCGGAATTCATCGTCTGCGACGAACCCACTTCCGCGCTCGACGTGAGCGTGCAGGCGCAGATCCTGAACCTGATGCGCGAATTGCAGGAGCGGCTGGGTCTCACCATTCTCTTCATCTCGCACAATCTCGCCGTGGTGCGGCACATGGCGAATCGTATCGGCGTGATGTATCTCGGGCGTCTCGTGGAAGTGCAGGAGAGCGATGCGCTCTTTCTCGCGCCGAAGCACCCTTACACGCGCCTGCTGATCGATGCCGTGCCCAACCTCGCGGAAATCGGCCGTGATCGCGTGCCGGTTCAGGGCGAGGTGCCAAGCCCGATCAACCCGCCCACGGGCTGCACCTTCCATCCGCGTTGTCCCGTCGCGATGCCGATCTGCTCGCGCGAGAGGCCGGTCTTCCGCGAGGGAGCGGCCTGCCACGCGCTTACGCCACAGGCCAGGGCTGCGGAATGATCAGGGATTGATTTCGGCGCGGGGGCGCAAGGTGCGATAGCGACCGCGCTCGACCGACATCAGCACGATGGCGAAGACGGCGAGGCCGTGGAACCACCAGGTCTGCGTCGCGTTGCGGTCGAAGAGCGCGACGGTCATCGCGGCGGACAGGGCGGCGAGCGTCGCCGGGGCAAGCTCATAGCCAAGCTTTCCTGCCGCGATGAAGGCCCAGGCGACGGGGATCGCGAAGAACAGCGCGCCCAGGACGCCGAGATCGAACCACAAGTCGCTAATGAGGCTCACCGGAAGTTCAGGGCCGATCACCCCGATGACCCGCGCTGCGTTGCCGGCGTCGAAGCCGCGGCCGGTGAGGAAATGCAGGGGCTCATCGAGGATCATCTGCCACCAGCGCTCCAACCCTGCCATGCCAAGCTGGCTTCCGAAGGCGCTGGCGAAGGGGAGCAGCAGAATGGCGGCAGCCACGGCAAGGCCGACAATGCGGCCTGCCGCCTCCGGGCGGTTCCAGGCCAGGGCGAGCACCAGAAGGCTTGCCGCCAGCGGGCCGAAGGCCGCCCGGTTGGGGCCCAGCGCGATGGCGGTGATCACCAGCACCATCAGCGCGAAGGCCATGCTCCTGCGGTTCTTGAT
>NZ_JBJTDY010000049.1:0-15083 GCF_046092605.1 Rhabdaerophilum sp.
CGGAAGATCACAGCCGCATTCGATGGCGGGTGTGGCGGGGTTGATGGTGCGGATCGGATCGGTGTAAACAGCTAAATCCTACGCGATATCATACCGTTATGCTACATCCGCCAACCCAAAATCAGCCCCCTCATGAATAAGACGGGCTAACAGGCTCTGTCGTATTTTGTAATACGTCTGGTTGCTCGAATTAGAATTCAAACTGACCCACTACCCGGCAGGGAGATCCGCGCCAAATGCCGAATGAGGAGAGTTCGCACCGGCAAGTGCTGGAATTCCTGGTCGCCGCCGGGGTCGAGACACCGCTTGACGAGCATCCCGTGGACCGGTTCGCGCTCTCCGTTCCGCCCCCGGGGAAGGTAGAGGCGCCTCCTCCGGTGCCGGAAAAACAGGCCGCGCCGCGCGTTGCCGGTGGCGCCCCGGCCCCGCTCGCGCCCGATGCCGCGATCATGGAAGCCCGGCGGCTCGCCGCTTCCGCGCCGGATCTCGAAACCCTCCGCGCTCTGCTCGATGCCTTCGAGGGCTGCGCGCTGAAATCCACCGCTTCGCGCCTCGTCTTCGCGGATGGGGCGCCCGGCGCTCCGGTGATGATCGTGGGCGAGGCGCCGGGCCGCGACGAGGATGAAATCGGCCGTCCCTTCGTGGGGCGCGCCGGGCAATTGCTCGACAAGATGCTCAACGCGATCGGGCTTAACCGCGAGAATGTCTATGTCGCGAACACGGTTCCCTGGCGGCCGCCGGGCAATCGCACGCCGACGCCGCAGGAGATCGCGATCTGCCTGCCCTTCATCACGCGGCAGATCGAGCTTTCCGCGCCGAAAATCCTCGTGACCATGGGCGCGCCCGCGACCCAGACCTTGCTTGGGCAGAAGGAAGGCATCCTGCGCCTGCGTGGCCGCTGGTTCGAATATGGGTTGAAGGGCGGCACCATCCCGGCGCTCGCGACGCTTCACCCGGCCTATCTGCTGCGCCAGCCTTCGCAGAAGGCGCTGGCCTGGCGCGACCTCAGCGCGCTCCGGGCGAAGCTGGCCCATCTTGCGTGAAACTGGTTCATGGATCATGCGGGCCGGCTGGGGATGATCCGGCACGGAAAGACAGAAATCCGCGTTCGCGGCGCGAGGGAGAAACAGAATGCGGCTCGACGAAATCGGTGAGTCCAGCAACATCGAGGATCGTCGTGGCCAGGGCGGGGGCTTCGGCGGCGGTTTTCCCGGCGGGCGCGGCGGCCTGGGCTTCGGCACCATCGCGGTGCTGACCCTTGTCGGCTACCTGTTCGGGATCAATCCGGCGATCCTCATCGGCGGCGCGGAGATGATCGGCACGGGACGTGACACCATCTCCCAGCGCTCCGCGCCACCGCCGAGTTCCGCCGGACAGGACCAGCTTCGCACCTTTGTCTCGCGGGTATTGCGGACCAACGAGGATGTCTGGCAGCAGGTTCTGCCGGAGCAGAGCGGCGTGGCCTTCCGGCCCGCTTCGCTGGTTCTCTTCCGGGGGGCGACGCGCTCGGCCTGCGGTGGCGCGCAGAGCGCGATGGGCCCCTTCTACTGCCCGGCCGATACGCGCATCTATCTCGACATGAGCTTCTTCGAGGAAATGCGCACCCGGATGCGCGCGGGTGGGGATTTTGCCTATGCCTATGTGATCGCGCATGAAATGGGCCACCATATCCAGTATCTTCTGGGCATCCTGCCGCGTGTCCAGGCGGCGCAGCAGCGCCTTTCCCGCAGGGAGGCGAATGCGCTCTCGGTGCGCGTGGAACTGATGGCGGATTGCCTCGCAGGCGTCTGGGCGCATCACGCCAACCAGCGCTGGCGCATTCTCGAGCAGGGCGATCTCGAGGAGGCGCTCGCCGCGGCTGCCGCCATCGGCGATGACAAGCTCCAGAAGCAGGCGCAGGGCTACATCGTGCCGGACAGCTTCACGCACGGCACATCCGAGCAACGCATGCGCTGGCTGAAGCAGGGCCTTCGCACCGTCAGCGTGAAGGCCTGCGATACCTTCAATGCGCGCGCGCTCTGATCTTGCGCAAGGACACCATCTCTTGCGCAAGGACATCATCTCTTGCGCAAGGACATCATCCGCCTGCTTGGCAGAATCATGCCAAGCTGCAACGAAGCCAGGAAGGAAGCAAGGAAGGGAGCGATATCGGATGCGCAACGCCACGCTGGCTGCAATGATGCTGGCAGCGACGGCCTTGCCTGCCCTTTCGCAGGAGAGGCAGCCGCGGCGCGATCTCATCCTCGAGTGTATGGCCTGCCATGGCGATGACGGAATCGCCAAGGACAAGGACGTGCCGCATCTCGCCGGCCAGAATTACGAATACTTGTTGAAGCAGCTCCACGATTTCCAGAAGGGGCGTCGTCCGCACAAGGAAATGCGGCTTATGAGCCGCCTGATGACGGAATTCGAATTGCAGGAGATTGCCGATTTCTACGCCCGCCTTCCGCGAGACCCGAAACCCTGATCATTCCGGCACGCGCCGGGCGGCCACGGGAAGCCGGGCGAGATCGGCATAGCGATGCGTGAAGGGATCGGCCTTCATCTGCGCCACCTGCCGGCTCACCGAGCCTGGCAGCAGCAGAACCTGATCCCGCCCGGGTGCCGATGAAGCCGCCGCGAAAATCCGGCTCAGCAGGGATCGCGGTCTTTCGGTTTCCGTCGCGGCCGGACGATCGCCGAGAAGCGGCAGAGAATCCGCGAGAACCGGCCAGAATTCCTGTCCCAGCATCAGCCCCGTATCCATGACGAGAAGCGGCGAGCCGCCGGCATTCGCCACCACACGGCTGAAGCCTTCGGCCCAATCTGCCTCCACGAGCACGCGACAGCCCGCGGAATCGGCGATTTCCTCGATTTCGGAATTACGCTCGGCGGCGACGAGGGTGGCGGAACCGACAAGCCCCTCGATAACCCCCCGCACCAGTGGGCCGAGGGTGGCGGAAAGCGCACGAGGCGCAGGTCGCGCCCGGATGACCGCAGAGAACATCACCCATATTGCGGTGCACAACGAGAAAAAATCAAGGGCTCAGGCAAATTTGCAGGAAAATCGCGTCAAGCGAAACGCCGGCACCCCTTGACGAATCGGGTTTGTTCGATTTTTGTTCTCTTCATGCGCAAGCCGATCGCCCGCCTGTCCGAGGAGCCGCTGGAAACCCGGAATGCCACCCGCATCGCCGATGCGAACCGCCACGGGCGGGGTTCGATCAGCAACCTCGCGGGTCGTCATGAGCCGCAGATGCGTGAAGTGTTCGACGATGGCTGGAGCGAGGAAGAGGCCGCGCCGGCGCTTCGCACCGAAACCAGCCTGGAGCAGGCCCGCACCATCATCACGCGGAACCGGTCGCCTGATATCCCGTTCGACCGCTCCATCAACCCCTATCGGGGCTGCGAGCATGGCTGTTCCTATTGCTTCGCGCGGCCCAGCCACGCCTATCTCGGGCTGTCGCCGGGCCTCGATTTCGAGACGAAACTCACGGCGAAACCCAATGCAGCGGAATTGCTGGAGCGGGAGCTTGCCCGGCCGGGCTACCAGCCCAAACCCATCGCGCTTGGCACGAATACCGACCCCTACCAGCCGATCGAGCGCGAGCATCGCATCACGCGCGGCATCCTCGAAGTGCTGTCGCGCGTGGGCCATCCCGTGACGATCGTCACGAAATCGGCCGGTATCACGCGCGACATCGACATCCTCGCGCCCATGGCCGAGCGTGGTCTCGCGAAGGTCGCGATTTCGCTGACCACGCTCGATCGCAGGCTCGCCCGCGCCATGGAGCCGCGCGCGCCCACCCCGCAGAAGCGGCTCGATGCCATCCGGCAATTGTCGGAAGCGGGCATTCCCACCGCGGCGATCACCGCGCCGATCATCCCGGCGATCAACGATCCGGAAATCGAGGCCTTGCTCGAAGCCGCGCAGCAGGCCGGCTCGCGCGAAGCGGGTTATGTGCTGCTGCGCCTGCCGCTCGAATTGCGTGATCTCTTCCGCGAATGGCTGCTCGCGCATTATCCCGGCAAGCTGCGCCATGTGCTGAGCCTTGTGCAATCGACACGCGGCGGCAAGGACTATGTCGCGGATTTCGAAACGCGGCAGACCGGAACGGGGTTTTACGCCGAATTGATCGCGAAACGCCATCGCCTCGCCTGCGAACGGCTCGGCCTCGTGCGGCGCCACCAGCGCCTGAGGACCGATCTCTTCGTGCCGCCGAGCCTGCCGGGCCAGCAACTCTCGCTGCTCTGATTCAGGCGCGGACGAAGAAGATGCGCAGGGCAAGCGCCGTGACCACAACGGCCGCGCCCAGCATGGCAAGGCGAAGGAACAGACCGCGCCAGTTCATCGGCGCATCGGGATCGGCGACAACAAAGTCGCTGGAAAAGCCCCAGGGCCAGAACCATGTGCGAAGCGGCGGTTTCTTCGTTGGCATCGGCCTGGCCGGCGCTGCTGCGGGATCGATCTTCGGTGCGTCGATCATCAGCGAGGCCCGTTCGCGATAGGCTGCGAGCCGGCGATCGGCCGTCTCGCCCATGAGGAAGAGGCGGATCTCGCCCTCATTTGGCTTGCGTTGTTCGGCAGCCTCGAAAGCGGTGACCCAATCAAGAAATGCGCGGCGATGAAGCGCGAAGGCCACGAGGCCCTCCGCGTCATCCTCATCCGCAACAAGCTTGGCAAGAAGCGCAACTTCGCCGTCCAGCGCTGCGGCAAGCGAACCAGCTGTGTTCTCCGCCATGGCAAATTTCCTCTTCCCGATTCGGGTGCTGCGGGAGCATTGTGGCCTGAAGCCCAAGCCGATCAACTCCCTTGCCTCCAATCCCCTGCCTCCACTCCCTTGCCTCAACGCCCGATGCCGAAACCCTGGTCGCCCCTTTCCCCTGTCGCGCGCAAGGCTCGCCTGCTGGCGGGGCTCGATGAGGTGGGACGCGGGCCGCTTGCCGGCCCCGTGGTGGCGGCAGCGGTGGTTCTTCCGGATGATTTTCCCATCGACGAGCTTGCGGATTCCAAAAGCCTGCGTCCCGCGCGCCGAAGGCTTCTTTCGGATCTCATCCGGAATCACTGCGTGGTGGGCGTTGCCAGCCTGCCCGCGCCGGCGATCGACCGACTGAACATCCGGGCCGCGAGCCTCGAGGCCATGCGCCGGGCGATTCTCGCGCTTCCGGTTGTTCCCGACTTTGCTCTCGTCGATGGCCGCGACATTCCGCCTGGACTTCCCTGCCCGGCGGAAGCGGTCGTGAAGGGCGATGCAACGGTCGCCGCCATCGCCGCCGCCTCCCTTGTCGCGAAGGTCGCGCGCGACGCCATGATGGTGAAGGCGGCCGGGGAATTTCCCGGCTATGGCTTCGAGAAGCATATGGGATACGGGTCGCCCGCCCATCTTGCCGCCCTGCGGGAAAAGGGGCTGACGCCGCTCCACCGCCTGTCTTTCGCACCTTGCCGGACAATCGCCGGGAACAATTTGCAATCCCGAGTGGTGCAAAAACGGGACAAGATCAAATTTGATCCATAAACCCGGCCTTCACTGTCTTCGGCCAGTATCCTGCCTGTCTGTCGTTTCTCCGGTGCGGTTGTCATGCGTATCGTCCGCTCGGCAGCGAACAGTCACAGGCCCCGGATTTCTGTCTCGCGTACCGGGGACGTGACTGATCGCACCGGCCCAGTTGTTCCTGTCGATTCTATTCTGGTGGGCGATTGCGTCGCGCAACTCGCGCGCCTGCCGCAGCATTCGGTCGACCTCGTTTTTGCCGATCCCCCCTACAACCTGCAGCTCGCGGGCAACCTCACGCGCCCCGACCACAGCCTCGTTGATGCCGTGGACGATGCCTGGGACCAGTTCGAGAGCTTCGAGGCCTATGATCGTTTCACGCGCGCCTGGCTCGGCGAATGCCGCCGGGTGCTGAAGCCCAATGGCACGCTGTTCGTGATCGGCAGCTATCACAACATCTTTCGGGTCGGCACCGCCCTGCAGGATCTCGGCTTCTGGATCCTGAACGACATCGTCTGGCGCAAGGCCAATCCGATGCCGAATTTCCGCGGCCGGCGCTTCACCAACGCGCATGAGACGCTGATCTGGGCCGCGCGCGACCAGGCCGCGAAGAAATACACCTTCCATTACGAGGCGCTGAAGGCGGGCAACGAGGATCTGCAGGCGCGTTCGGATTGGTATCTGCCGCTCTGCACCGGTGCCGAGCGTCTGAAGGATGAAGCTGGCGAAAAGCTTCACCCCACGCAGAAGCCCGAAAGCCTGCTCGCCCGCGTGCTGCTCTCGGCGACCAATGCCGGCGATATCGTGCTCGACCCCTTCTTCGGCACCGGCACGACGGGCGCGGTGGCGAAGAAGCTTGGACGGCACTTCATCGGGCTCGAGCGCGAGGAAATCTATGCCGCGGCCGCCCGTGCGCGCATCGCGGCTGTCGAGCCCATGCCCCCCGAACTGCTCCTGCAGCCGACCACAAAGCGCGAAGAACCGCGCGTGGCCTTCGCGAGCCTGATCGAGGGCGGATACATTGCTGCCGGCACCGTGCTGACCGATGCGAAGAAGCGCCATTCTGCAACCGTGCGGCCGGATGGGCAGATCGTCGCGAATGGCATCGTCGGCTCGATCCACAAGATCGGAGCGCTGGTGCAGGGGCTGCCCGCCTGCAATGGCTGGACCTTCTGGCATACCGAGAACGGCAAGGCGCTGGAGCCGATCGACACCCGGCGGGCGGCTTTCCGCGCCAAAGAAGTGGCCTGACCGCTCAACGCAGCGCGCGCAGATCAACGCAATGCGCGCAGATCAACGCAGCGCGCGCAACCCTGCCTCGATGACCTTGCGGAACAGGGTCGGCAGCGGCTCGTCACCAAGCCTTTCCAGCGAGACCCAGCGCATGCCCTCCGGCGCAGGCGCTGTTGCAGGCAGCCGCGCGACCGCGATCTCCATCCGCAAGTCGATATGCGTGAAGACATGGATCACCGGCTGGTTCAGCCGCCGCCATTCCGCCTGAAGGGGCGCGGCCCCCAGGCTGCCTGCCCCGGCCGACCAATCGACATTCGGAACCTCGGCCATGCCCGCGAGCAGGCCTTTCCCGGCTCTGGTGCGGAGCAGGATGCGCGCCTGCGAATCCAGCGCCACGAAAGCGAGGCTTTGCAGCTGCTTCCTGCCCTTCTTCGCGGGCTTCACGGGGAAAGCCGCAGCCTGACCTCTCACCCGCGCCACACAGGCGTCGGAGAGCGGACAGAGCTGGCAGGAGGGCGATTTCGGCGTGCAGAGGGTTGCACCGAGATCCATCAGGGCTTGCGCGAAATCACCCGGGCGATCCGCCGGCACCATGCCATCGAGCACCGCTCGTATCTCCGGTTTCGCTTTCGGCAGAAGTGTGTCGATGGCGGCGAGCCGCGTGACCACCCGCTCGACATTCCCGTCGATCACAATCGCGCGCTCGCCGAAAGCAATCGCGGCAATCGCGGCCGCCGTGTAGGCGCCGATGCCCGGCAATGCGCGCAAACCGTCTTCGGTTTCCGGAAACCGCCCGTTGAAATCGCGCGCGACGGCCCGCGCGCAAGCAAGCAGATTGCGGGCACGGGCATAATAGCCGAGGCCCGCCCAGGCGGTCATGACGGCGTGATCCTCGGCCGCGGCGAGCGCCTCCACATCCGGCCAGAGCGCCAGAAACTTCGCAAAATAGGGCTTCACCGCCTCCACACTCGTCTGCTGCAGCATGTTTTCCGACAACCAGACGCGATAGGGCTCGGCGCGCCCCGATTTCACCCGCCATGGCAGGTCCCGCCCCGACCGATCATACCAGGCAAGCAGGGCGGCGGTTCGGAGATCGGCGGAGGGCGAATGGGCGGGCATCCCCCCGGTTATGGCGAGGCCCGTGCACCTGGCCAAGGGCGCGATGCTCTTTTCCATGCGCAATCCGGGGATAACTTCGTTCTCTTCTTGTTCTCGCCATAATCTGCGCTAGTCTGCTAGGAAGAGAAGGTCAAGGTGCCCGATGGACCGCGCGATTGCACAGCAGCCGAATGTCCGCCCCGAACCGCGCAAGCGGCCCCGGACGAGCCGGCTCGCCTTGCTGATGCCGGACCTGCTGGAGCCCACCTTGCGCGAGCGAGGCTTTGCATCCGCGACCCTGCTCGCGGAATGGGCGGAGATTGTTGGCCCGGCGCTGGCGGAATTCACGGTTCCACTCGAAATCCGCTGGCCGAGAAAGCGAGTGGAGGCCGGGTCTACGGCGCCCCGCGGCGGTCGCATGCAGGAAAAGGCCGAGGGCGCGGTGCTGGTCGTCACCTGCGCCAGCGCTTTCGCCCTGGAGGTGCAGATGGCCTCCGGGCGCATCCTCGATGCAGTGAACCGCCGCCTCGGTTTTCGCGCGGTCACGCGGCTTGAAATCCGCCAGGGTGAGACGCCAAAGCCGCGCACTGCCTTCATGGAGCGGGAGATTCCCGCAGCCCTGGTCGAAGAGCAGCGGGATGCACTCGGCCATATCGCGAATGATGCGCTGCGCGAGGCTCTCGCCCGCCTCGGCGCGGGGATCGCCGCGAAGGACCGCAAAACGCGATTGTGAAGCCCGCCCGCTTGCAGCCTTTCGTGCTTGCCCCTAACTCAATCTCCGCCATCATCGCGGGCGAAAACTGACCTTACCGAAGCCGGAGAGTATCTTCCATGCCGCAGAGCCCTGTCATTCCCCGCCTTCCCGTCGTCCGCCGGCAGGCGCTGATCGCTCTTGCGATGGTCGCTCTTGCGGGGCTCGCCCTGCCACTCGCGCTCGGCGCTCCGTCCTTCGCGCAAGCGCAGGACCAGATGCCACTCGTCGACGTGATGCAGGCCGGCCCACTCGGCGATCGCAGCCTCGGCAAGGAGGACGCGCCGGTCACGATCGTGGAATACGCCTCCTTCACCTGCGTGCATTGCGCAAATTTCCACGTGAACACGCTGCCGGCACTGAAGGAAAAGTACATCGACAGCGGCAAGGTGCGCCTCGTGTTCCGGGAATTTCCCTTCGATGCCATGGCGACCGCGATGTCCATGCTGGCGCGCTGCGCACCGGCCGAGCGCTATTATCCGCTCATCGACCTGTTCTTCCGTCGTCAGGAAGCCATCCTGACCTCGCAGAAGCCGCTGGATGACCTGCTTGCCGCCGCGCGCCTTGCCGGTTTCTCACAGGAAAGCTTCGAGGCCTGCTTGAAAAACCAGTCGATCTATGACGGCGTGAATGCGGTGAAGAAGCACGGCGCGGAGAAGCTTGGCGTCAATTCCACTCCCACCTTCTTCATCAATGGCAAGCGGGTGAGCGGCGCGCGTTCCATCGCGGAGATGGACCAGCTGCTTGAGCCGCTGCTCCCGAAATAAGGTCCTCCGGGCCTTGTTGCCGGAGCAGGGCAACCCACCTCATCGGAAGGCCGCAGGTCGCGGCTCAGGCTGGAGCGGTTCCGGGTGAAGTTCGAGAGGCTGCGCCTTCACGGGTTCAAGACCTTCGTCGATCCGGCGGAGCTTTTCATCGCGCCCGGCCTCACGGGCATTGTCGGCCCCAATGGCTGTGGCAAATCCAATCTCGTGGAGGCCCTGCGCTGGGCGATGGGGGAAACCTCGTCGAAATCCCTGCGCGGCGGCGAGATGGATGACGTGATCTTTGCCGGCGCGGGCACCCGCCCCGTCCGTAACCACGCTGAAGTTTCCATTCGGCTCGCGGAGCCTCCTCAGGACCTCCCTGGCCATCTCCACAGGGCCGAGGCACTGGAGGTCACGCGGAGGATCGTGCGCGAACAGGGCTCGACTTTCCGCATCAACGGGCGGGAAGTGCGGGCGCGCGACGTGCAGATCCTGTTCGCGGATGCTGCGTCCGGCGCACGTTCGCCCTCCCTGGTGCGGCAGGGGCAGATCGGCGAGATCATCAACGCGAAGCCGCAGCATCGCCGTCGCATTCTCGAGGATGCCGCCGGCACGGCCGGCCTTCACGCTCGCCGCCACGAGGCGGAGCTGCGCCTGCGGCAGGCCGAGGAGAACCTTCTGCGCGCCGAAGATGTTCTCGGGGAACTTGATCGGCAGGCGGGCGATCTGCGCAGGCAGGCGCGGCAGGCGGAGCGATACAAGACACTTCAGACCGAAATCCGCGCGCTGGACCTGCGCCTCCTCGCCTCTTCGCTGGAGCGGGCCCGACAGGAGGCCGATGTCGCGAAACAGGCGCATGAGGAAGCGATCCGCGCCGTCGCCGCCGCAACCGTGCAGCAGGGCGAGACCGAGCGCGAACGCGCCGTGAAGGCGCATGAACTCGAACAGGCGCGCGCGGGCGCCGCCGAGCGGTTCCAGGCGTTGCAGGCCCTCCTCGTGAGACGCGAAACGCTCGATGGTGAAATTGCGCGAATCGAACAGCGTCTCCAGGAAATCACAAGCCGCCGTGCCGAACTCGATCGAGATCACGAAGCCGCAGGGCGTTTGCTGGGCGATGCGGAAGGCGCGCAGGCGGGGCTGGCTGCCGAGGCGCGGACGCATGATTCAGAGCGGGAAAAGCTCTCGGCGGAAGAAAAATCCCTCACGGAAGCGCGGCAGCGGGCCGAGACCCTGCGAAACGCGGAAGAGCAGAAACTTCGCGCGCTCACCATTGCACGGGCCGAAGCGGAGGCCGCCGAGCGCGCGGCCGACCAGCGGCTTCAGGCCGCGACCACCCGCGCGGCGCGCCTCGCCGTGCAGGCCGAGGAGGCTGAGCGGGCGCTGGCCGCGCTCCTGCAGGATTCCACCGCGCTCGCGGATTACACACGTATGCAAGCCGAGCTCGATCGTCTCGGAGCGGAGCTTGCGACAGCCTCCACCCGCTCGGATGAGGCCGAGGCCAAGGCCCGCGCCGCGCGCGATGCCGAGCAGGGCGCGCGCCCGAAGCTCGCGGAGGCAGAACGCCTGCTCCAGCGCCTCGAAACCGAGGCCCGCACGATCCGCAAGCTCGTGGATGCGACCGAGCCCGGCCTCTGGACGCCGGCCATTGACCAGATCGTGGTCGAGCCGGGCTACGAGACAGCGCTGGCGGCCGCCCTCGGCGAGGATCTCGACGCGGCCATTGAATGGGGCGCCCCGCGCCATTGGGGCGAGCGCGCGCTGGATGGCGAGCCCAGCCTGCCGGCGGGCGTGAAGCCGCTCATTTCCATGGTGAAGGCCCCCGCGCCCCTGCATCTGCGCCTGCGCCAGATCGGCCTTTGCGCGCGTGAAGAGGGCGAAAAGCTTCAGGCGCAGCTTCAGCCCGGTCAACGCCTCGTGAGCCGCGAGGGCGATCTCTGGCGCTGGGATGGCTTTGCCGCGCGAGGCGATGCGCCCAGCGCCGCGGCCCGTCGCCTTGCAGAACGCAACCGGTTGGAAGAGCTCGAACGCGAGGCGCGCGAGGCCAGGACCAGGCGCGATGCTGCGCGCGACGTGCTTGATCGCATCCTGCGCGCCCTGCGCGAGGCACAGGAGGCGGAAGCGGTCGCGCGCGAGGCGGTGCGTCGCATCACGCGCCAGCGCGAGGAGGCCAATGCCGCGCTGCAGCGCGAGATGCTTCGCACGGAAGAGATGCGCCTCAGGCTAGAGGCCGCACGGCTGCGTCGCGAGACCTTGGCGAATGACCTCGCCGAATCGCGCCGCGAGGAGGAGGAGGCACGCGCGGCTCGCGGTGCCCTGCCCGCGCGCTCCGCCGAGGACCCGGCATTTCAGGCGCAGGAGGCGCGCCTTTCGGAAGCACGGCAGGTGGAAAATGCGGCGCGTGACGCTTTGTCGCGCCTTCTGGCCGCCCGCCATGCGGCCGAGCAACGCCTCGCGGGCATCGAGCGCGAGCAGGCGGCCTGGGAGCAGCGTGCTGCCCGCGCGCGGGAATCCCTCGGCGAACATGAAGGCCGGCGCGCTCGCCTTGAGGAGGAGTTTGCGAGGCTCGAAGGTGAACCGGCCGAGCTTTCTGCCCGCCGTCGCGGAATCGCGGGAGAAATCGACATCGCGGAAGGCGCGCGCAAGGTCGCCGATGACATGCTCGCCCGGTGCGAGAGCGCGGCGCGCGCAGCCGATGAGGCGGCGCGGCAGGCCGCCAATGCCCTCTCGCAGGCTCGCGAACTGGCGGGACGACTGGAAGTTTCGCGCGAAAACGCCGATTCCCGGCTGATCCACGTGATCCAGACCATCGAAGGCGAGATCGAGGGGCCGATCGAAGGCCTTTCGATCCCCATCGCGGCAGATCCGCGGCTCGAGACCCTCTCGCCGGAGGCCATCGAGGCGCGGCTGCGCGACCTGAAGCAGGATCGCGACCGCCTCGGCGCCGTGAACCTGCGCGCGGATACCGAGCTCGCGGAGGTGGAGACGCGCCATGCCGATCTTGCGCGCGAGCGCTCGGAGATCGAGGAGGCGATCCGCAAGTTCCGCCGGGCCATCGAATCGCTGAACAGCGAGGGACGCGCGCGGCTGCGCGAGGCATTCGAGGCGGTGCAGGGGCATTTCACGCGGCTCTTCACCCGGCTTTTCGGCGGCGGCACGGCGGAACTTCATCTTGTGGAGGCGGATGATCCGCTGGAGGCCGGGTTGGAGATCATTGCGCGTCCCCCGGGCAAGAAGCCGCAGCTTCTTTCGCTCCTTTCGGGTGGCGAACAGGCGCTGACCGCCACGGCACTGATCTTCGCGGTGTTCCTCACCAATCCGGCGCCGATCTGCGTTCTGGACGAGGTCGATGCCCCGCTCGACGATTCCAACGTGGAGCGGCTCTGCGCATTGCTGCATGATATTGCTCGCGAAACCGGCACGCGCTTCCTCGTGATCACCCATAACCCGATTAGCATGGCGGAAATGGATCGCCTCTTCGGCGTCACCATGGCCGAACGCGGCGTGAGCCAGCTCGTCTCGGTCGATCTCGCCGAGGCCGAGCGCCTTGCCGAGGCGGGCTGAGGCGCGTTTTCTGCTGCATTGCGGCAACATCCTCAGAAATGGCCCTATCCGATCGTTGAAGAGCCGAAAGAACGGCCCTTCCGTCCTTGACACAAACGTTTCCCCCTGTTTAACAGCGCGCGACGAACGGGGCGGGCGACCGCCCCTCGTGCTGTGGTGACGCGGGGCATTCCCGCGTGACGTGGCGCCGTCCAACCGGGTTCGGATGCAACCATGCCAGAGCCGGAGCCTCCCTCGCGGGACGCCGACAAAGCGGAAGCGGGACGTTCCAGCGACGAGCAGAAGCTGCGTGCGCGCCTCGAGGCCCTGAAATCGGAGCTCGGTGACGCGAAGGCGCGCGATGAGGCCGAACAGCAGGGCAAGTCGGGTTCGAGCAGCAATGCTTCGGCACTCGGCGCCGGGATGCGGGCGGCCTCCGAAATGGTCGCGGGCGTTCTGGTGGGGACCGGTATCGGCTTCCTGCTGGACCGGTTCTTTGGAACCAAGCCGTGGTTTCTCATCATCTTCATGATGCTGGGCATGGCCGCGGGGTTCCGGAACATCTACCGGCTGGGCATGCGACCCACTGTCCCGCCGGGTTCGAACGACAGGGGCGGCCCGCAACAGGGCCATTGAGGCGAAGGGACAGCGACCGTGGCGAGCGGAAAAGCAATCGAGCCGATGCACCAGTTCGAGATCAACAGGATCGTCGAACTCAAGCTGTTCGGAACCGATATTTCGTTCACCAATGCATCGCTGTGGATGCTCATCGCTCTGGCGGTCATCAGCTTCATCACGGTCTATGGCAGTGCGCAGCGTTCCATGGTGCCGGGCCGGCTGCAAAGTCTGGCCGAAATGAGCTACGAATTCGTCGCCAACACGCTGACGGGCGTGACCGGCAAGGAAGGCATGCAGTTCTTCCCCTTCGTCTTTTCGCTCTTCATGTTCGTTTTTGCCGCGAACATGCTCGGCATGATCCCCGGTTCCTTCACGGTCACGAGCCAGATCATCGTGACGGCCGCCTTCGCGCTGCTGGTGATCGGCACCGTGGTGGTTGTGGGCGTGGCAAAGCATGGTTCGCATTTCTTCGGGCTGTTCGTGCCCTCCGGCGTGCCGATCCCTATCCTGCTCCTGATGGTGCCGATCGAGATCATTTCCTTCCTGTCTCGCCCGGTTTCGCTCTCTCTTCGTCTGTTCGGAAACATGCTCGCCGGCCATATCGTGCTGAAGGCCTTTGGTGGTCTCACGGTCATGCTGCTGGGGGCCGGCGCCTGGGCCGTCATTTCGCCGTTGCCCCTGCTGATGGCCGTGGCGGTAACCGCGCTCGAATTCCTGGTGGCCTTCCTCCAGGCCTATGTCTTCACCATTCTGACCTGCGTCTACCTCAATGATGCGCACCATCCGGGGCACTGACGGGATCGCCGGACACGAAATCCACCACCACCTTTCTTCTCAAACGGAGTAATCTCGATGGATCCGATCGTTGGCAAGTATATCGGCGCTGGTCTCGCGGCGCTTGGCATGGGCCTCGCCGCCATCGGCGTGGGCAACATCTTCGGAAACTTTCTCTCGGGCGCGCGGCGCAACCCGTCGGCGGCCGATGGCCAGTTCACCCGCGCGCTGATTGGCGCGGCGCTCGCGGAAGGGCTCGGCATCTTCTCGTTCGTCGTCGTCATCTTCCTGCTCTTCGTGGTGTAAGGTCGAGCCTCGCTCACGCCTTTCGCGGGCGGCGCCTTCGGGAATGCCGCCCTTCACCACCCTGATGTCCGGATGCGGCCCATGCGCTTCGTGCTTGTGACGCTGATTGCGACCCTTCCCGCCCTGCCGGCCCTCGCGGCCGGTGGCGAGGGCGGCGGGCATCGCTTTCCGCCTTTCGATTCCTCGACCTATGCGAGCCAGCTCCTCTGGCTGGTGCTGACGTTCGGGACGCTCTATGCGTTGATGAGCCGCGTGGCCCTGCCGCGCATCGGTTCGGTGCTTGAAGCGCGTCGCGAGATGATCGAGGGGTCCCTCCGCGCGGCCAGCGCCGCTCAGAAGGAGGCCGAGGAGCAGGCGGCCGCTCTCGAGGCTTCGTTGACGAAGGCCCGCGCCAATGCGCAGGCTATTGCCGGCGAAGCGCGCGACAAGAGCGCCAAGGAGATCGAGGCGCAGCGTGTCTCGGTCGAGAAGGATCTCGCCGGCAAGCTCGCGGCAGCAGAAGCCCGCATCGCCGAGACCAAGGCCAAGGCGATGGGCAATGTCGAG
>NZ_JBJTDY010000050.1:0-8350 GCF_046092605.1 Rhabdaerophilum sp.
AGCTGGTGCGGGCCATGCTCGGAATTTCGCCGGATGCCTGGCGCGATGCGGTGGAAACCATGGGGCAGGCTGATGCCTCGATCGTCGTCGCGGCGATCCTGCAGAAGGGCGATGAGGTGCGCTTCCCCGGCGGCTACTTGCGGGCGCTGACCGAGAAGAAGCGCGAGGGCCAGTTCTCCGTCGGACCCATCCTCATGGCGCTGATCGGCACGAAGCTTAAGGCCATGCGGGGAGAGAAGGGGATACCGCTATGACAGTTTTGGGGCCGCTAGCCGCCATAACTCGAGCGGCGATCTTATGTCCGCTCAGAGCACGGAGTTGTTCGCGGACGCTGATTGATAGCCGGCCTATCCGGTCATTTCTCAATCCACGGGTTGTGTGAAGCAAGCAACGAAAGCAGGTGTCCGGAAGCCTCGACCAGACGCTCAGGGCGGAAGCCGCCGAAGCCGAGCATGAGGCCCGGCCGGCCTGGAGGCTCTGCGTACATCGGGGAGATCGGTCTCACCGCGATTTCCATGTTCCGGGCCAATTTGGCCAATCTCACATCGTCGGCACCCGAGGGCAGCCAGAGCAGAATGTGCATTCCTTGATCGCTTGGCTGTATCTCGCATCCATCCGGTAGCCCTTGGCTCAGCGCGGCCAGCAAAACAGCGCGGCGTTCGGCATAGAGCCCGCGTATGCGTCTGACATGCGCCTCGAAGAACCCATCGTTCATGTAGGCCGCCAGCAGATGCTGATCGGTCAGTGGGGAGTGTCTATCGAGAATGGCGCGAGCGCCTGCGAAGGCATCGACTAGTTGCGATGGGGCGATCACATAGCCGAGCCTGAGGGATGGGAATAGGACCTTGGAGAAGGTGCCAAGGTAGATGACACGCGAAGGGCTGAGCCCCTGTATGGCGGGGAATGGGTGGCCCGCATAGCGCAACTCGCTGTCGTAGTCGTCTTCGACGATCCAGGTGCGATTTTGTTGGGCCCACCCCACCAGAGCCTGTCGTCGGGACATGCTCAGCGGCATGCCGACAGGATACTGATGGGAGGGGGTAACGAACGCGGCCCGCGCATCCGGAGATGCCGCCCATGCGGCGCCAACGTCGAACCCTTGCTCGTCCACGGGCACCCGGTGGGTCTGGAGGTCGAGATCATCCAGGACGGCCGTCAGGCCGGGATAGGTGGGGTCCTCGGCCCATACTGTCTCGCCCCGCGACAGCAGGACTCGCGCTGCCATGGAGAGCCCTTGCTGCGTGCCTGACGTCACGATGACGTTGTCAGGCGAGCAATGGACTGCTCGCGCCCGACGTACGTGCGTGGCGATTGCCGTCCGCAGTTCCAGAAGCCCATGAGGGTCAGCGTAGGTGGAGGGAGCGGCCCGGCCGGACGCCCGCACTCGGTTGCCAACCCGGCGCCATGTATCGTCGGGCTCAATGCCGGCTGCCGGGATGGCGACCGCGAAAGGAATGGGCGGCTGCGGCACCAAGGACTGAACCAGGCCGGCCAATCGCACTGCTGCGGCCGGCAGTGGTTCCTCGAGTGTGGCTGGCCGACCCGGTGACACCGGAGCAAACATGGAGCCTGCCTGGAGATCCGCCGTCACGCGGGTCCCGGCCCCGACCCTCGCATCGAGGTACCCTTCGGCAGCGAGTTGGTCGAAGGCTTGGGCGACGGTGCCCCGCGCGAGCCCGAGCGATACCGCCAGCGTCCTCGTGGACGGCAGGCGCTCGCCCGGCTTGAGCTCACCCGACACGATGGCCTCCCGGAGATGCTGCGCCAGCTGACGACCCAGATTTCCGCGACTGCGATCCAGCGCCTTGAGGGAGGGGACGATCACGGTGATGCGGCGCTTGGGCATGATAATGGCCTAAGTGGATTGGCTCAGAATGGCACTTTATGCCGAGCCATTAAAGGCAGAAATGTTCATCATTGCCGCAAGGAGTTGCCGCCATGACAGGCCAGCACACCACCAATCCGATGACGCTTCCCGATAATCTGCCGCGTCCGGAAGATGACGGCGGCGCGGCGCATCTGACAGGCATGCGCATGCCCAGCCTCTCGCTGCCTTCGACATCAAGCGAACTGGTCGATCTGTCGGCCCTCAACGGCCGCGTCGTCGTCTATGCCTACCCCATGACGGGCATGCCCGGCGTCGAGCTGCCGCCTGGATGGAATGACATCCCGGGTGCGCGAGGATGTACGCCACAGACATTGTCGTTCCAGAGCGAGAAGGACGTGTTCTCAGGATTGGGGGTATCGATCTTCGGCCTCAGCACGCAGACACCCGCCTATCAGCAGGAACTAGCGGATCGCTTGGCGTTGTCCTTTCCAATCCTAAGTGACGCCGACTTTAGGATCACCGAGGCTCTACGCCTGCCGACAATGACAGTCGAAGGCATGCGACTCATCAAGCGGCTGACCCTGGTCATCGACAACGGCGTCATCACGCATGTGTTCTATCCGGTGTTCCCGCCCAACGCGTCGGCTTCCCAGACGATCGCATGGCTCCGTCAGCATCCGATGGCTGGCACCTACGACCCCGGCGTGACGATCTACACCACGCCGGACTGCCCTTACTGCAAAAGGGCCAAGGCTCTCCTCGGCAGCAAGGGGATCATGTTCACGGAAATCGACGTCAGCCAGGATGGCTCGGCGGCAGAGACCATGGCGGCCCGGAGCGGTCGGACGACGGTTCCACAGATTTTCATCGGGGCGACCCACGTGGGCGGTTCGGATGAGCTGCTCGACTTCGCAAAAAGTGGTCGCTTGGACGCTGTGCTGTCATGCTGACCGCGATAACAAGGAGAGTCTGCCCGGCGGAGCTGCCTCAAGCCTTGGGTAGGCAAGGCGTCACACAGGTTATCGTGGGTGCTTTGCGAACGTCGTGTCGCCCCGCATGGAGCTGACGGACCTAGTCGAGCCCTGACACTGGCCAAAGGACAAACGGGTGCCCGATTGTCCGATGAATATCCTAGCCCGGAGCCAGCATTCAGGTCGCACGTCCACAGCGAAATGCTTCGACAGCGCGCCTAGACCCTACATCGATAAGGAAACAGTTGCTCGCCCGACCGCCACTGCCCCACCGCGGAGGCACTCTGTTGTCGATTGCTTTCTTCCTTTCTGGCAGCGCCCCTTGCGTAAGGCCAAGGCCGATAGCCGGCATCAGCCCCGCGCCGGCCTTATGTCCGCTCAGGGCGCGGAGCGGGCGAACTGGCTCGACAATCGAGGCAGGTTGAGGCACTCCGGTCGGCAATGCCAATTTGTCCAATCTCAGGCGCTCACGCGAATGTCTGTTAAGTGTCTGACAATAAGTGGAAATTCAGTATTGCGCCAATGATGGATGGGAGCGACGATCAAGATATAATTTATTTTTCAGATGCTTACGCGCTAATTTTTTCGGAACTCATAAAATGTCATAGTGAAGAGCACCGGCAGCTGATTCTGCCACGTCGGTTCTCATCTCTGTGAACAGGTCTCCCAGCCCGCTGGGGCATGCATCTGGAGCTGAGGCCGCCAACGCGTCTGACGCCTGCGAAAGGAACTGAGGATCTCCCCTCAACGCGGGCTGGCCAATGTCAGCTCAGAACTGGAGCTTTCAGCAGGAGCTGGGACCTTTCTGCCGTTCAGAGGTTATCTGTCGAACAGCAGGTTCCGCCAGGAGCCGACATCTAGCACTGCGCCGACCGGCTATCAGAGAGCGAAAAAGCGGCGCCGGTAGCGGACGGTGGGCTATCACTCAGTGACAGCCGTTTTCCGCCAGATTAATTTCGATGGTCAAATCTTGTAGACGCGAGAGAGCACACGCCAAAGACCCGCTACCCAGTTGCCATGGCGTAAATCCTTGGCGAGGCGCATCAGGACCTCCGGGAAGCCCAATACGGGGATTGCCTCCTCTATGGCAGCCACCTGTTTGCGGGCAACGCCATGCCGCACGATGCCCAAGCTTGCGTCGATCCAGTCGGCCTTGCGCGCGGCGTTCACGATCTTGGCATCGGGTCCGGCGAACGCAAACAACTTGTGATGCCAATGGATGATGTTGGCGATGAGTGCAGCATCGAGATGCGGCGCGTGCTGGGCTCGCACGCGCTCGGCCACCGCTTCCGAGGGCTCAAGATAAGCCAGTTCGTGGTCGGTCCACATGCCCACGTCGTGGAAAACAAGTGCAAATGCGATATGTTCGCGCCCCCTCGGATCGTCGCCGAGGAAGTGCACTGCGTAACTCAGAACCCGGTAAATGTGGTTGCGGTATGCGGCAAAGTCTGTGCCGACCGCGTCAGCAATTTGCGGCAGATAGCGCTCGACCGCAGGGTCAGAGACAATTGGCTCAATCATCGAAGGTCTCCATTGGGAAGGCCCGGGCAGGCGCGATGCCGAGCCTGCCCGGCCTGATGGGATCACTGCGAGCGCAACAGGACGGGCCCGGCGCCCACTCTGATGCGAAGCAGTTCATAGGGCTTGCGCCGCAGGTCCCGCCCGCCGTGGAAGCCGGGCTGGCGGTGGAGCTGGTTGGCGGTGAAATAGAGATAGCCGTCGTTGCCGATCGACAGCGTGTCGGGCCAACTGATGCGCGGATCGCTGACCAGCGTCGACCAACGGCCTTCTTCAAGCACGCGGATCGCGTTGCTCTCGTAGTCGCCGGCGAACACGCGGCCCCGGTCATCTTCGGCAATCCCATCCGAGGCACCCTTGCGCCCCATGTTACGAACCGAGCGACCGAGTTCTTCTTCGGAGACTGTAGAGTCGCGCAGCAGCGCTGTGGGCACCGCGTGCAGCGTGCGACCCGACAGCGGTCCGTAATACAGCAGGCTGCCATCTGAGCTGAGCCCGATCGCGTCGCTCGCCACAGCGAACGGCGTCGCAGGACCATCTGCCGGACGGTTCATCAACACCGCGCCGTCGACGGTCGGGGTGAAGCCGGGCTCGGGATTCGTAGTCGCGTGAGCTGACAAGCGGCGGATCGCGTGCCCGCTGGCGATATCGACAACGATGATGCCGCCGACGCCCGCATTGCTGCTGTCAGTGATGTAGGCCACACCCTCAGCGCCCTGACGTAGATCGAACCGCACGTCGTTGAGGTAGGTCGTGGGCAGTACGACGCTGGGCGGCAGGACGATGGTCTTCACCACTCGGTTGGTCGAGAGATCAATCGCGACCAGCTTTGCACCGTTTTCTCGCGGCTGCGAGAAGTTGGGCGCCGCCGTATCGAGCACCCAGAGGCGATTGGCTCCGTCGGCCACCACGCTCTGCACCGAGATGAAATGCCCCGCCGGGTCGGCCGGATCGGGGCGGTTAATCGAGGCGTCGGGATAGGGCACCGCCCTACCATTGACCAGTTCGGCCACCGTGAACGGCGCGTTGTCGCCCCATTGCGGGAAGTTGACGAAGATGCGGCCATTGGGGGCAACGGTCACGCCGGTCGGCATCGCGCCGTCGAAAGTGGCGACCTGTTCGATTTGCGGTGCCGAGGTTGCCTGCGGGGTGGTCGCCCATGCCGCGAGCGACAGCACGGCAGCCGTGGCGAGCATAAGTTTGATCGAGCGGTTCATGGCTTCATTTCCTTCAAGATGCGCCCGGCTTCGCGCGGTTCGGAGCGGAGATATTGCGGCAGTGCCTTGACCGATGCGCCAAGCGCAGCAGCGGCGCGCCAGGGCCACCGCGGATCCCACAAGACCGTGCGTGCCGAAGACGCGGACCGTGGCCGGGAATGTCTGGGCTTACGCCGGTAGCCCTCGCACCGCGTTAGTGGTGCGGGTCGTAGTAGGGTTTTTTCGGTTTCGGGTAGACCGGCAGGTGGGGTAGCAGCACATGCTCAGGCTGCTCTATGGCGAACATGAAGGCTCGGGCAATGTCCTCAGGACGTAGAGCATCCGGCTTCTCCGTGTCGAAGAAGGGCGTATCCGTCATACCTGGGTGAAGGCAGGTGACCCGCCCACCAGCGTCGCCCAACTCAGCGCCGAGGTTATCCGCATAGCCACGAATGAACCACTTTGTGGCGGAGTAGACCGACCCCCACACCGTACCCTGCGCGGCCAGAGAGCCAATCAGGACAAGATGTCCTTTCGAGGCACGCAGGTGGGGTAGTGCGTACTTCGCCGTGTAGGTGACCGCCAGACAATTCACCTCGATCATCTCGCGGAAACTCTCGATAGAGCCAGCCTCGGTGCCGCGGGCTGAGGCCCCCAAACCAGCATTGGGCACCACCACGTCAAGGCGACCGAAACGTGCAACGGAATCCTTAACCATGCGCTCCTGCGCGACGGGATCGGTGACGTCGGTAGGCAGAGAAATAGCCTTATCGGTGCCGAATTCCTCAACCAACTTGTCGAGTCTGCCGGCAGAACGGGCGGCCAGCGCCACCCGATGGCCAGCCTTCACGGCGAAGCGGGCGCAGATTTCCCCGATGCCAGAGGAAGCGCCCGTGATCAGAATTACCTTGGACATTGAATTTCCTGCACGAAAACTGTGGTGCTGCCCGATCGAACAGCACCATCCGCCCTACTGAAGCGGGGCTAGAACTTTTTGCGGCAGCGTCAGAAGAAGCCGGGCTCTGGCCTGTCTCAGGGCGGCCGTCGACCACCGAATGCGGTTGGCGAGCCGCAGCCCGCCGACCGTCAAGGTTTCGAAGAGCCGGGCCATCACCATTCGCCCGTGTTCGGCATCGACGCCCACGGCTCGGCCGGGGCCTTGCGATCACCTTTCTGGAGCAGTTCGATCGAGATGCCGTCGGGCGAGCGAACGAAGGCCATGTGACCGTCGCGCGGGGGACGATTGATCGTCACGCCGCTCGCCTGCAACCGCGCGCAGGTTTCGTAGATATCCTCGACCCGGTAGGCGACGTGACCGAAATTGCGGCCGCCTGTATAGACTTCGGGCGCGCTGCCATCTTCGGGCCGCCAGTTGTACGTCAACTCGACCTCGGCATCGCCGCGCTCGCCGTCACCGCGGAAATCCTCGTCCGCGGCAAGGAAGATCAGCGTGTAACGCCCGGCCGTGTTCTCCATGCGCCGGGTTTCCTTGAGGCCCATCAGCGTGAAGAACCGGACCGCCGCCTCGGGATCGGCGACGCGCAGCATGGTGTGGAGATAGCGCACGATCAGGCGACCTTGTCCTTGAGGGCTTCCATCACGAGTTCCGAGGTGCGATTTGCGCTGGCGGGGTTCTGACCCGTTACCAGGTTGCCGTCGCGCAGGGCGAACGGGGCAAAGTCGGGACCGCCCTCGTGCTTGCCGCCGAGTTCCTTGAGACGGGTTTCGAGCAGGAACGGCACCGCGTTATCGAGTCCGACTGCACGTTCCTCGCTGTCGGTGAAACCCGCGACACGACGGCCGGCGACGAAGGGCGTGCCGTCGGCCTTCTTCGCCGAGACCAGCCCGGCCGGTCCATGGCAGACGGCGGCGACAATCTTGCCTTCGCGGTCGAAGCGTTCGACCAGGCGCGCCAGCTCGTCGCTACCGGGGTAATCGAACATGGTACCGTGGCCGCCGGGCAGGAACAGCGCGTCGTAGCCAGCGGGATCGATGCTGGTGAATACCGGGGTACTGGCAACTTCGGCCTTCAGCCCCTCGTCCTTTAGATAGCGTTCGACCGAAGCGTCGTTCTCGCCGTCGGCGTTTACGCTGCGCTGGTCGACGGGAATGGCGCCGCCCTTGATCGAGGCCAGCGTCACCTCGGCGCTGGCATCGCGGAAGGCGTAATATGGCGTGGTCAGCTCTTCCAGCCAGACACCCGTCGGTTCGGTGCCGGGGGTCATGCGGTCGGCGGACGTGGCCACCATGAGTATGCGGGTCATCGTTAGTTGTCCTTTTTGGTGATGGAACGGGCACGAGCGAAGGCACCCGGTGCCGCCGCACCCGCCGCAATGGCGACGGTGAGGGCCTTGAGCAGCTGGCGGCTATCATGCACTCGTCGTTCCTTTCGCGTCCAAGATATGCGTCATGCGGCATCAGAAAATCCAAAGGGAATGGCGGACGGCCATAAATTCGCTTATGGAAACGGCATGTCCCTCCTGCAGTTGCGCACCTTTGTCGAAGTTTACCGCCGTCGATCGCTGAGCGAGGCGGCCCGGGCAATCGGCATCACCCAACCGGCGGCGTCACAGCACATCGCCTCGCTCGAAGCGCAATTGAGCCGGCCCCTGTTCGATCGCCATTCGCGGGGCGTTCGACCGACATCGATTGCCGACGACCTTGCGGCTTCGATCGGAAGCAGCCTCGATACGGCGGAATTGGCACTGGCCACGGCGCGGGCGCGGTCGTCCCGCATTTCGGGCACGGTCCATATCGCCGCGCCGTCGGATTTGCTGGGCGAGATGATCACGCCCCGACTGGCGCCGCTGCTGGAAGCGGGGCTCGACCTGCGCCTG
>NZ_JBJTDY010000051.1:0-8434 GCF_046092605.1 Rhabdaerophilum sp.
TGTGCATGAACTCGTAGCCGATCGTCTCGCAATAGGTGCGGCGCAGGATCGCCAGCATCTCGCGGATCGTCGCGAATTCGAGGCCGAGCACGTTGTCGATGAAGATCTTGCGATCCCAATCCGCTTCCGTGAAGCCGTAGGAAGAGGGGTGCAGTTCCTCGTGGTCCTTGCGCGGCTCCATGCCGAGCGGGTCGAGGTTCGCATGCAGATGCCCGCGCATGCGATAGGCGCGGATCATCATCAGGGCATGGACGGAATCGCGCGCGGCGCGGATGAGATCCGCATCCGACAGGCCCGGCGTGCCCTTGGCGACCGCGGCATCCGACTTGCCCTTGAGCTTGTCCGAGACGACCTTCTCGACCGCGCCCCAGTTGCCATCGAGCGCCGAGATCAATTCGCCATTGACCTGCGGGGGCCAGTTCTTCCGCGCCCAGGAGGGGCCGGGCGTCTCTTCGCCGGCGAGGCTTTCGAGATAGGCCGTGTTGCCCGCCGAAAGCGCCGAGAGATCAATTCCGCTTTTGTCGTCCATGGGTCCGTCCCCCTTTTTAGTCGACAATGAAGAGTTTGGCGCCCTTGGGCGAAACGGAGCGATGCGGCTCCGCGCCGTCGGCGACCTGATAGCTCATGCCGGGCTTGAGCACGTAGTGCCGGCCATCGGCGAGCGTGGTTTCCAGCTCGCCCTCGAGGCACAGCAGCACGTGGCCCTTTTCGCACCAATGGTCCGAAACATAGCCCGGCGTGTATTCCACCATGCGCACGCGGATCTGGTTCCCCTCCGGCCCGAAAACCTGGGTCCGCCAGAGCGCTTCGCCCGCTTCCGCCGAGTGGCGGGTCGCGGGGATGTCGCTCCAGTCGGTCGTTCCGAAGGGGATGTCCGTCATGCGCATCGCGTCATTCGCCTTCTGGCGTCACTTGCCCTTGAGCACCTCGACAAGGGTTTTTCCAAGGCGGGCCGGCGACGGCGAGACGCGGATGCCCGCTTCTTCCATCGCGGCGATCTTGTCTTCCGCGCCGCCCTTGCCGCCGGCGATGATCGCGCCGGCATGGCCCATGCGGCGGCCCGGAGGCGCCGTGCGGCCCGCGATGAAGCCCACCATCGGCTTCTTGCGGCCGCGCTTGGCCTCATCCTTGATGAACTGTGCGGCATCTTCCTCGGCCGAGCCGCCGATCTCGCCGATCATGATGATCGACTGCGTCTCCGGATCGGCGAGGAACTTCTCGAGCATGTCGATATATTCCGTGCCCTTCACCGGGTCGCCGCCGATGCCGACGGCCGTCGTCTGGCCGAGACCTTCCTGCGTGGTCTGGAACACGGCCTCATAGGTCAGCGTGCCGGAGCGCGAGACGATGCCGACATTGCCTTGGCTGAAGATGTTGCCCGGCATGATGCCGATCTTGCACTCGCCCGCGGTCATCACGCCCGGGCAGTTCGGGCCGATGAGGCGTGACTTCGAGCCATCGAGCGCGCGCTTCACCTTGATCATGTCCTGCACCGGAATGCCTTCCGTGATGCAGACGATGAGCGGGATTTCCGCCTGGATGGCTTCGCAGATCGCATCCGCCGCGCCCGGCGGGGGCACGTAGATCACGGAGGCGTCGGCGCCCGTGCGGTCCCGCGCTTCGGCGACGGTGTCGAACACCGGCAGGCCGAGATGCGTGGAACCGCCTTTGCCGGGCGAGGTGCCGCCGACCATCTTGGTGCCATAGGCGATCGCCTGTTCGGAATGGAAGGTCCCGTTCTTGCCGGTGAAGCCCTGGCAGATGACCTTGGTATTCGCGTTGATGAGAATGGACATGTTGCGTTTTCCTCGGTCCCTTAGCCGTTCACGGCCTTGACGATCTTCTGCGCGGCATCATCAAGGTCATCCGCCGGGATGACGTTGAGGCCGCTCTCGCGGATGATCTTCTTGCCGAGATCCACATTCGTGCCCTCGAGGCGCACGACGAGCGGAACCTTGAGGCCCACTTCCTTCACCGCCGCGATCACGCCCTCGGCGATGACATCGCATTTCATGATGCCGCCGAAGATGTTGACCAGAATGCCCTTCACGTTCGGGTCGGCCGTGATGATCTTGAAGGCCGCCGTCACCTTTTCCTTCGAGGCGCCGCCGCCGACATCGAGGAAGTTCGCCGGCTCCGCGCCGTAGAGCTTGATGATGTCCATCGTGGCCATGGCGAGGCCCGCGCCGTTCACCATGCAGCCGATGGTGCCGTCGAGCGCCACATAGGAGAGATCGTATTTCGAGGCCTCGATTTCCTTGTGATCCTCTTCCGTGAGGTCACGCAGTTCCATCACATCCGGGTGGCGATAGAGCGCGTTCGAATCGAAGCCGATCTTCGCGTCCAAGCACTTCAGCTTGCCGTCCTTGGTGATGATCAGCGGGTTGATCTCGAGCATCGCCATGTCCTTCTCGACGAAGGCGCGATAAAGCTGGCCCGTAAGCACCTCGGCCTGTTTCGCAAGGTCGCCCGAAAGCCCCAGCGCCTTCGCGACCGCGCGGCCATGATGCGGCATCACGCCCGTGGCCGGGTCCACCGAGAAGGTGATGATCTTCTCGGGGCTGTCATGCGCGACCTTCTCGATATCCATTCCGCCTTCGGTGGAGACCACGAAGGCGGTGCGGCCCGTCACGCGGTCCACCAGCATCGAGATGTAAAATTCCTTCTCGATATCCGACCCATCCTCGATGTAGAGGCGGTTCACCTGCTTGCCGGCCT
Organism: Rhabdaerophilum sp.; assembly: GCF_046092605.1. Lineage (NCBI taxonomy): Bacteria > Pseudomonadati > Pseudomonadota > Alphaproteobacteria > Hyphomicrobiales > Rhabdaerophilaceae > Rhabdaerophilum > Rhabdaerophilum sp. The sequence continues at coordinate 2,719 of NZ_JBJTDY010000051.1, forward strand.
CGCCCGTCTGGATGGTCACCAGCGTGTTGCCGAGCATTTCCTTGGCGTGGGCCTCGACCTCGGCCACCGACTTCGCAAGGCGCACGCCGCCCTTGGCATCGGCAGGCAATTCCTTGAACTTGCCCTTGCCGCGGCCACCCGCATGGATCTGGCTCTTCACGACGAAGAGCGGGCCCGGCAGCTTCTTCGCGGCCTCGACCGCCTCGGCCACCGTCAGCGCCGGATAACCGGCGGAGACATTGGCACCATAGGCCTTCAGGATCGCCTTGCCCTGATCTTCATGAATGTTCATGGGTAAGTCCTTTTTAAACGAACGTCAGCGACGTTTGGATATGAAGGCAACAATTTCAGCAATAAATGCAGGCACTAGGAACAATAGCCCTGGAGCAGCAACAATAAGCCCAACATACCAAGGGTAGTGAAACACATTCACCACTGCAAAGTATGTACCTATTGTGAGTGGCAGCATTATTCTGAAAAAGATTGCAACACCGATGGCTCCCCATGCCCACCACACACCAAAGAGGTAATCAATCCCGACAAAGCCGAGATAGATTTGAAGAACTCCAAGTAGCAGGAATACTGGAACGGCTAGGACAGCCATTTAATCCTCACTTCAGCGTCGGGTTGATGGTCTTGCAGGCATCGATCAGACCCTGAACCGACGCGACGGACTTGGCCATCATCGCCTGCTCTTCCTTGTTGAGGCGCACCTTCACCACGCGCTCGACACCCTTCGCGCCGATGACCACGGGTACGCCGATGAACATGTCGCGCACGCCATATTCGCCCTTGAGATAGGCGGCGCAGGGCAGCACGCGCTTCTGGTCCTTGATGTAGCTCTCGGCCATCACGATCGCCGAAGCCGCCGGCGCGTAGAAGGCCGAGCCGGTTTTCAGCAGCGCGACGATCTCGCCGCCACCTTTCCGGGTGCGCTCGACGATCTCGTCCACCTTCTCCTGGGTGATCCACTTCATCTTCACGAGATCAGGCAGCGGCACGCCGCCGACCGTCGAGTAGCGCACCAGCGGCACCATGTCGTCGCCATGGCCACCGAGCACGAAGGTCGAGATGTCCTTGATCGAGACGCCGGTCGCTTCCTCGAGGAAATAGGCCATGCGGGCCGAATCGAGCACGCCCGCCATGCCGACGATCTTGTTCGGCTTCACGCCGGAGAATTTCTGCAGCGCCCAGACCATCGCATCGAGCGGGTTGGTGATGCAGATCACGAAGGCCTTCGGGCAATACTGCCTGATGCCGTTGCCGACCGATTCCATCACCTTGAGGTTGATGCCGACGAGGTCATCGCGGCTCATGCCCGGTTTTCTCGGCACGCCGGCGGTGACGATCACCACATCGGCGCCCTCGATATCCTTGTAATCGTTCGTGCCCTTGTAGAGCGCGTCGAAGCCGTCCACGGCCGAGGATTCCACGAGGTCCAGCGCCTTGCCCTGCGGGGTGCCTTCCGCGATGTCGAACAGGACGATGTCGCCCAGTTCCTTGAGGCCCGCGAGATGGGCGAGCGTGCCGCCGATCTGACCGGCGCCGATGAGGGCAATCTTCGAACGAGCCATGGGTAGTACGACCTCCGGATGCGCCGGGGCGCACCCCGGGCGTTGGAACAGGAAACGCGGATCGCGGATGGAAACCGGATGGCGCCCGGATGGTCGGACGCTTTCCCCCTTCGCGTCGCGTGGCCGGCCTTCAAGACCGGATTGGGAAAGCGGCGTAAATCGAGGCCCGAAAAAGGGCAAGCGAAACTCGTGTCACATGTCATGAATGGACAATTCGCCTCGGGCCAGCTTGCGAAATTTCATGTCGCGCGAAAATTCACTCTCTTGTTTTCAATGGCTTATAGATCGGCATGTCAGAAAATTTCCCGAATGTTAACAAGATGGCTAATGTAACAAAAAACATTTTTTGTCATTTGTCTCCTATTTCCGGGCGCCCAAGGCTCGGATGACCGCGCGGATGACCCTGTCACGACGCGCATCGGAGGATGGATCGTCGCCGGCGAGCAGCACGGCACGCGCATCGACGAAACGATGCGCGAGATCGAGCGCCAGCTGCGCCGAGCGGCGCGCCTCGCTGCCAGCGAGGAGGCGGGTGGAAATACCCTCCTCCACGATGCGCCCCACCTGCTGGGTGATGCGCTGGCGATGCCGCGCGGGCTCTTCCGCTTCCGTTTCGGGCTCCGCCAGCAGCCGGAAGATCGCGGGATCATCGCGCAGGGTTTCGGCATAGGCGCGCGAGAGGGTCGCGAAATAGCGCTCCAGCTTGTCATCCGCCGGGTCCGGCCCCTCGACAATCTCGCCGAGACGCTGCTCGAGGCCCTTCAGCCAGCCATTCAGTACGGCATCGATCAGGCCCGTCTTGTCCGGAAAATGCCGGTAGACATTCGCGTGGCTCATGCCGAGCCCGTTCGCGACATGCAAAACGGTCATCCGGCGCGGGCCGATCTTGCGGATTTCCGCCGTGGCCGCGGCGATCAGGCGTGATCGCGTGGCTTCCGGCGCGCGGCTCATGTCTCGACGAGCCCCGTGGAATTGCCGCTCGCCTCGCTGTCAGCCCGGCCATGCGGGAGCGCGAGATAGCTCTCGGATTGCATTTCCGTGAGACGCGAGACCGTGCGGTCGAATTCGAAAGCCTCGTGGCCCAATTCAGCCTTGTAGAGCTTGTCCGGCATGGCCGCCGCCGAACAGATCAGCTTCACGTGATGCTCGTAGAGAATGTCGATCAGCGTGATGAAGCGCTTTGCCTCGTTGCGCCGCTCGAAAGTGAGCCGCGGGATATTCTCGAGGATAACCGTGTGAAAATTTCGCGCGATCGCGAGGAAATCCAGGGATCCGAGCGGGCGCGCGCAGAGTTCATCGAACGTGAAACGGCCGACACCGCCCGCCGCCCGCTCCACCACCAATTCGCGCCCGCCGAGATCGAAGACCTGTCTCTGCACCCGCGCGCCGGCCGAGAGATCGGCGAAAGCCTGTTCCAGCGCCTCCTCCGAGGCCATGCCGGCCGGCGCGTGATAGACCTTGCGCCCCTGCAGCTTCTCCATCCGGAAATCCGTGCGGGCATCGAGCCGGACGATATCAAGCCTATTTTGGATCAATGTCACGAAGGGCAGGAAGAGCGAGCGGTTGAGGCCGTTCTCATAGAGCCGCGCAGGCTCCACATTGGAGGTCGCGATGAGCACCACGCCACGCGCGAACAAGGCCTCGAAGAGCCGCCCGAGGATCATCGCATCGGCGATATCCGTCACCGAGAATTCGTCGAAGCAGAGCACCCAGCTTTCCTCGGCGAGTTGCTCGGCCACCGGAACGATGGGATCGCCACCCTTCACCTCGCCGGTTTTCAGTTTCTGGCGATAGGCGTGGATGCGCGCATGCACATCGGCCATGAAGGCGTGGAAATGCGCGCGCCTCTTGCGCCTCACGCCGAGACTGTCATGGAAGAGATCCATCAGCATGGTCTTGCCGCGCCCCACTGAACCCCACAGGTAGAGGCCCTTCAGCGGCTCCGGCTTCGCCTTGCGCCCGAAAAGCCAGCCGAGCGCGGAACCTTTCCGCGCAAGACGATGGGCTTCCAGCCGTTCGGCCAACTGGTCCAGCTTCGCAACGATGCGGGCCTGGGCCGGATCGGCCTCGAGGCGGCCTTCGGCGACAAGAGCCTGATAGCGCGTTTTGACGGGACCGGGCATGGCAATTCCTAAACGATCCGCCTTGAGAGCGCAAACCGATCTGATCGAATCAGATCCTGCGCTCACTCTTCTTGTTTTCGCATCCGCTTTTTCCGCCAACCGGTATCCACTTGGCGGGCGGATGCTCTAGGGCAGAACGCTCGGCCTGCAAAGAGACGAGAGATCACTCGGTTCGCAAGATCATCTGGCCCGCAAGATCATTTGGACATCGAGACCGGCGCGCCGGAGCGCGTGGAAACGCCGGAGAAGCTGCCATCGCCTGCTTGCCGCAGGCGTGCGACCACCGCGCCCCCGGATTCATACAGGATCACCTCCGATCCGCTGAGCTCCCAGGCGTTGACGCGCTGCAATTCGGTCGCCCGGCAGCCATTCGTGCCGGCGCCATAGAGATCGAGCTTCGGCGCGCTGGAAAGCGTGATGCGGCAACGATTCCCGGCGGCTTCCATCAGCGACCAGTTGCCGGTCACGCTCGAGCGGCTCGGCGCAACGGCGGGAGCGGTGGGCGTCGTGGGTGCCGGGCCCCCGGGCGGCAGGTTGCCCGGCGCGGGGGCCCCACCGCTCTGCACGGGCTGCGTACCCGGTGCCGATGGCAGGCCGGTCGTCAGGCTCGGCGAGGGCGGCGGCGAAAGCGGCGCGGTTCCCGCCACGGCGCCTGAGCCCGGAGGTGGCGGCAGGGTCTGCGTATCCGCGTCATCAAGGCTGGGCGCGGCGGTGAGCGGAGGCGGCGGTGAGGCGGGCGTCGAGCGGGCCATCTGGCCGCCGCCGGGCCCGTAACCCCCGAACCTCTGGCTGGAATCGCAGGCGGCCAGCAAGGTCATCGGCGCCGCCATTGCCAGCGCGCGGAACAGGAACGGGGCCATATGCGCCATGAAACCCTCCGGAAAGTCTCCGCGCCGGCCTGGAAGCATCGCGGAAACCCTCACTTCATGCGTTTTCCGATGAAAACGCTCTCGCCAGTTTCACTGGTTGCATTTTCTTCTCGCGAACCGGAATCCACTTCGCTTCGAAAATGCTCCAATCTGGATACCAAATCGTAAAATCATAGAATCGAGGACAAAAAATGGCTTTTTCATTCTGGATGCTGCTGGTCGCGGGGCTCCTGCCGTATATCACCGTGGGCTTCGCGAAGTTTTCCGCGCGGGGTTACGATAACCATCATCCCCGCCAATGGGCTGCGGGTTTGCAGGGCCGGCAGGCGCGGGCCTATGCGGCACACCAGAACCATTTCGAATTCTTCCCGTTTTTCGCCGCCGCGGTCATCATCGCCGAGCTGCGCACAGGCGGCAGCAGCAGCGTGAACCTCCTCGCGATGACCGCGATGGGCGCGCGCATCGCCTATACCGCCTTTTATCTCACGGATCGGGCGACCCTGCGATCGATCTGCTGGATCATCGGCATGCTCTGCATCATCGCGCTGTTCGGAGCTGCCGCTGCCGGGAAATGAAAAAGCCGCCCTCGGGAGGCTTTCGCATTTCCAGAGGTGTCACGCCGCTCAGAACTGGCGAGCCACCATCATTTTCTTGATCTCCGCGATCGCCTTTGCCGGGTTGAGACCCTTCGGGCAGGCATTCGAGCAGTTCATGATGGTGTGGCAACGATAGAGCCGGAAAGGATCTTCCAGATTGTCGAGCCGCTCGCCGGTCGCCTCGTCGCGGCTGTCGATCAGCCAGCGATAGGCCTGCAGCAAAGCCGCCGGGCCGAGATAGCGGTCGCCATTCCACCAATAGCTCGGGCAGGAGGTGGAGCAGCAGGCGCAGAGGATGCACTCATAGAGCCCGTCGAGCTTCTCGCGATCGACCGGCGCCTGCTTCCACTCGCCTTCCGGCGCCGGAGACGCGGTCTTGAGCCAGGGCTCGATGGAAGCGTGCTGCGCGTAGAAGCGCGTGTATTGAGGAGCCTGCAATGGCCCAGTTTCAACTCCCCAAGAATTCCCGCCTGACAGAGGGCAAGACCTGGCCGAAGCCGCAAGGTGCTGATGGAAAGCTCGCGAACAACCTGCGCGAATTCCGCATCTATCGC